>CALFEN010000069.1 GCA_937950065.1 uncultured bacterium
AGTTCAGACGTGTGCTCTTCCGATCTATTCTATAATTTTTGGAACTAATACTTCGTATTCTTCTTTAGTATATTGTTTATTTAAAATACAATATTGCTTATGTTTTAATCAAACACAGCCAAATAAATCTGACGAATTAAAACAATCCTTACAATAATAGGAATCTTTACAACTATTTGAATTAATAAAAAATCAACATTTATAATTTTTGTGCGCCATCATAGACTCATATAGATATTCTGAAAAATCTCAAGCCTCCATTCCATCAACTATATATTTGCTAAACCATCAAGATTCATAGGCATACTTACAATTTTCACTACTCAACATCAAAAAACACAAATAACATTTATTACAGTTTATCAGGTCATCTCATATACAATCTTGTGAATTATATAACCGGTATTGTTTTACTATCCTATTTGAGAGGAAATCTTTTATTTCTTTGAGAAATCCAGGGGTATTAACTTTTTGAGTGATATCTTTTGTAAATTCTTCAAAATATTCTTTTGACACCTCTTGATTAAAGATATAATACTGCTTATTTTTGAGATTTGTACATCAGACACAGTTTTTACAATTTGTGCAGTCATAGCAATATCGACAATTTTCACAAAAATCAGAGTTATATGAAAAAAATACTTTGGTACAATGTTTTAATTTTTGAGACTGATAGACTTCCACACAATCATCATTGTTTTCAGTACAGTCTACATTATTATATCAAAGTCATTCAGAGGAAGAACATCATTTACAGTATAAAGCGTTTTCCTGGAGATAACAGTTTATACTTAAGTATGAATTCTTACATTGGTTCCCATAATTACAGTAATGGCAATTTTCCATTTCCAGTCAAGAATACAATCCAATACATGGCACATCTTTTATCAATTCATCTATTTGTTTCCAAAAAGTTTTGGTAAAATCAAAGTCCCTGCCATAATCCAAAGGATTTCGTTTATCGCTTCGCCATTCTTTTTGATCATATACTTTGTAATCACTATCACGAGAATATACAGATATCATGTCTTTTCAACTTAAATCGCATTTGCGTTTATAAAGCTTTCTTTCATTTCTTCGTGCTAGTCTCCTCTGCTGTCTACAGTCCGGACACAACGTTGGTGCAGGAATTTCATATTTTGTACCATTGAAGACGGGTGAAATTTTGGAATAAAATTCCAAATCTTTATCTGTGATAGCAAACTCCTGTCCGCAATCTGGACAAGTCTTTCGCGTTAGTATCTTTTCCCCTGTTTGAGTAAAGATAAATTCGTAAACCTGTCTTTCCATAGTATATAATATTTTATTAATAAAAAATTTTTTTATTATTAGGATTGAAATTTCACCATTTATTTTTAGTTTACATTTATTTAGTAAACCTGCTTATTGTAACATTCTTCACAGTAAACCTTAAACTCACTGTCCGCAGGGTAAACACTGACTATCTGCTTACCGCAGTTATTACACGTTCTCAAGTAAAGATTTCTCGGAGCTCTCTGACTCAATCTTTCTAGATGCCTAACGTCAGGATGCTTACGTGGAAGCGGCAAATTATGTTTGCGGTAAAAATCAAGTTCTGGTTTGATTATTCTAAATGGTTTTCATGATACTTCGCAGATTACAGCTTTTTTCAAAATATCGTCTTTTACATCACTGATATTATCAGGTAAATCCTGTGCACGAACCAACTCAATTCATTCAGGCACATTTATTGGATATTCTTTATCCATTCGCTTGTATCATTTGTCAATAACCTGATCTTTTGATAATGGAAAAATATCTTCAGCCACTGTTTCATTATATCCAAATGGGGAATATTTTATAGGAAAAAATTCTCATCGTTCTCATGTCCTTTGCATATGCTCTATAATTTTTGGAACTAATGCTTCGTATTCTTCTTTAGTGTATTGTTTGTTTAGGATACAATATTGTTTGTTTTTTAATCAGACACAGCCAAATAAATCACTACACTTGGAGATAAAACAGCAATAAATTATATTATTTGGATTTGACCATGTACAAACACCAAACAATGCCTTATAGGCATTTGTTCAAACTGCTATTCATTCATAAACCAGATTACAATTATCTCCCCATGATTCAAAATCATATGAATCATTTGTAGAATGCAATTTAGCAGAATATTTGCAATTCTGTAAATTAAAAGAATCAAAACAAACTATAGAATTCTTTGAATTATCCAAATTATTTCAAAAACTATTCTCCACATTATTCATTATTAGATTTCTACGAGGAGTGCTATTTTGTAAATCTCTGACTTTTTCTTTTATTTCATCAATTTCTCAAAGTTTTATCTTTAATAAATATTTTTCTATTATTTTAAAATATTCTTCTTTAGTATACTCTTCGTTGTATATATAATACTGCTTATTATCTAGACCAACACAACCAAAACAATTCAAGCAATTATTACAATTGTATAAAAAATAAGAATCCCTACAGTCTGTACAACTATTCCCAAAAAATAAATTATAAGATCTCATACAATCAGTACATTCATAACAATTTTCACTATGTATAGTATAGCTACAATCTACACAGTCATTCCCAAAGCTGACTTTCAAAGAATGCATACATCTTTCATTATTCATACTATCAAAAACAAGATAACAATCTTTTAGATTTGAGGTGTAATTATTGTAAATACTATTTTCACTTCTAGACCCATAAAAAATAGCGTTTTTGGGAACTTGCAATAATAATTCATTGAATTGCTCAAAAAATGGACGAGAAAAATCAATATCCCTACCATATTCCATAGGATCCCATTTTTCGTAAGTTCCCCATTCATCAAAAGAATACACTTTATCTTTTTTGTCTTCAGAATAAATACTTATTATATCTTTTCCGGTGAGATCACATTTACGTTTATAAAGTTTTCTTTCATTCCTTCGTGTTAGTCTTCTCTGCAACCTGCAGTCCGGACACAACGTTGGTGCAGGAATTTCGTATTTTGTGCCGTTGAATACGGGCGAAATTTTGGAATAAAATTCCATATCTTTATCTGTGATTGCAAATTCCTGTCCGCAGTTTGGACAATTTTTTCGTTCTACTATTTTTTCCCCTGTTTGGGAAGCGATAAATTCATAAACTTTTTTATCCATTTTTTTATTTCTAAAATAAATTTCTTATTTTGCATTGTCATGACACAAAATGTTAGACATCGCCTTGTGACCTAATAAATTTCTTTATTATAATATTCTTCACAGGTCGCAATGCGACTTACACATTGTGTATTTTTATTTTACAATCATTTAGTAAACCTGCTTGTTGTAACACTCTTCACAGTAAACCTTAAACTCACTATCTGCAGGGTAAACACTGATTACCTGCTTACCGCAATTATCACAGGTTCTCAAGTAAAGATTTCTCGGAGCTCTCTGACTCAATCTTTCTAGATGCCTGACGTCAGGATGCTTACGTGGAAGCGGCAAATTATGCTTACGGTAAAAATCAAGTTCTGGTTTGATTATTCTAAATGGCTTTCATGATACTTCGCAGATTACAGCTTTTTTCAAAATATCGTCTTTTACATCACTAATATCATCAGGTAAATTCTGTCATTTTATTAGTTCTATTCAGGCTGGAACATTTATCGGATATTCTTTATCCATTCGTTTATATCATTTAGCAATAGCTTCATCTCTGGACAATGGAAAATAATCACTTGCCACTGTTTCATTATATCCAAATGGGGAATATTTTATAGGGAAATATTCTCATCGCTCTCATGTCCTTTGCATATGCTCTATGATTTTCGGAACTAATACTTCGTATTCTTCTTTGGTATATTGTTTATTTAATATATAATATTGTTCGTTGTTGTGCAGACCTATACATCCAAAACAATTCTTAGATCAATATCTGCAATTTATACAATATAAAAGATTTGCTATGTTATCAAGATTATTTAAACCAAACAAGACCCCATAAGCGGTATTTCAGACACTTATGCATTCATAAATTTTTTCAGATAAACTTCACCATATACAATAATCCATGCTTTCTTTGGTTCAATTTATTCCGTAGCAGTATTTCAGATTTTCGCATCATACTATATCAAAACTATGAAATATATTATTACTTTCTACAATATTATTTCCAAAAACATTGTTTGATCAAATATTATTTACATTATTTACTGGGAACTCTTTTATAAATTGATTATATTTTTCTACAAGAGATTCTTTATCTTCTAAAAGTTCCTTAATCTTTATCTCATATTCCTGTTTATTATACTGTTTATTAAATATGCAATATTGTTTATTATTTAGTCAGACACAAGCAAGACAATCTCTGCAACCCTCGCAATTGTATAAATATTGAGAAGTTGAACAATTAGATGATTTAAAAGAATATTTCAAATCATAACACATAAAACATTCTGTGCATTGATAGCAGTGTTCTGAACTAGTTAGCCTCAAATTATCCACACTGTCTTTTACAGTCCATATATTATTTCAGTAATAGCAATTTTCACTAAAAGCAGCTTCAAATATAAGATAACAATCTTTCAAATTCCCAGTCTGGTTTGTATAATCACTGTTTTCATTTGAAGAAGATTGGGTGGCTGGATAAGGCACTTTTTTTAATAATTCATCAAACTGTTCAAAAAAAGTCTTATTAAAATCAAAGTCCCTGCCATAATCTTTTGCACTCCATTTATCTGTAATTCGCTGTGATTCTTCGTATACTGTATAATCTTTATCCTCTGAAAATGTAGAGATAATAGGTTTCCCTGTTAAATCACATTTTCTGCGATAGAGATTTCTTTCTATCCTTCGTGCTAGTCTTCTCTGCTGTCTGCAGTCCGGACACAGCGTTGGTGCAGAGATTTCGTATTTTGTGCCGTGGAACACAGGAGATATTTTGGAATAAAATTCCAAATCCTTGTCTGTGATAGCAAATTCTTGTCAGCAATCTGGACAAGTCTTTCGCATTACTATCTTTTCCCCTGTTTGGGAGGCAATAAATTCGTAAACTTTTTTATCCATTTTTACAATATTTTTAAAAACTTTCGTATCTATTTTAAACAAAAGAAATATAAAATCAATAATATCTTGATTTTAATTAAAAAAAAACTATAAATTTAAATATATAATTTAAAAAAATTATGTTTTTATAATTGACAAATATGTTTTATGATACAAAAATTGCAAACCAACGAAAAAACTTTTTCTAACGACTGGAATTGAAAAGAATTAGGTTTTAAATCAGGACTTCTTGCAGCACAGTCAGACTGATCTGTAGTAATAAATTTATGAGAAACCACTCTCCTTATAACTGCTGTATTCAACAAAAATCCTGATCCGGAAAAAGATTTTATGCCGCTGACAATAGATTTCAGAGACAGCTTTTATGCTGGAGGCAAGATATGATGAGTAGTCTATACCAGAAGAGAATGAAGACCTTCAGAAAGTTCTATCCTGATATCCAGAATGACTGACAGACCTATTAGACCTATGTTTCCAGAATGAATGATAAATGACGTAATCATAACTATCACTCCACTATCCGTAGACAAAGAAATCAACCCTTGAGTAATAAGCATTATCGGTACATCACTTGCTATCATGCTTGCTGGTATAGAATTTGAATGACCTGTATGAGCTGTCAGAGTATGATACAAAGACTGAAATTTTGTAGTAAATCCTACTTACCAGCAGATAGATGAATGAACGCTGGATTTATTGATAGCAGGTTCTCACGATACTATCACTATGGTAGAATGCGGTGCCCAGGAAGTAGGTGAGGAAATTTTAATGCAAGCGTTTGAGATCGCTCAAAATGAAATAAAAAAAATCTGCGACTGGCAAAATGAATTTTTGAAACAATTTGAAATAGAGAAGAAAGAAATCAAAACAAACAAACCTGATACAGAAACAAAGGCTTTCATCAAACAATTTTTTACAAAAGACAAAATTGATAATATTTATCCTTGCGGTAAAAAAACTTTTGATATTTTCTATAATGAAATGATGACAGAAGTTTTGGAGCAAGCAAAAGACAAGATAGAAGATGCAACTTTAGAAAATTTTACTACTGCAAAAATAAAAATATAGATCGGAAGAGCACACGTCTGAACTCCAGTCACTAGCTTATCTCGT
>CALFEN010000070.1 GCA_937950065.1 uncultured bacterium
AAGTTTCTTTATTTAGTAACAGATTGCCTGGAGTTCAATTTATACCGAATTTAGTCTGTCCTTCAGATTGGTTTGCGTTGATCTTTTCTTTGTATTTTTGTGATGCAACACATTCAGATAGTTTTTCTTTATCTAGTCATAGTTCGCTAGCAAATCATAGTAATGTATCTTGATCAGAAGCTTCTGAAGCATAAGCTTGGTCCATAAATGTGAAGAATTTATCTTTACCTCCCATTTCTCCAACACATTCCAATAATAGAGATCAAGAGAATGCGTTTTTATGGAAGCTTAATGGGAAATGTTTGAATGTATAACTTATTTCTCATTTATATTTTTCTAATGCTTGTTTTACAGTACCTTGCTGATGGAATTTTTTACAGTAAGGACATTCAACATCAGAATATTCTATCCAAACTAGTTTTGAATTTTCGTCTCATGATATATAAACATCTGATAATAGAGATTTTATCTCATCACTAGTCAATTTCCCAGAGTTCTCAAAGTTTGAATTTTTATTTCAGCTATCTTCTGTTCCTGATAGATTTAATGTTCAAGTATTTGTGTCATCTGTTGTTATGTTTAACTGTGCAGCATAAGCTTTGATAGATTGTGATTGTTGACTCTTGTAAGTAGGAGACTGATATATTTTTTGAAGAATCTTATAATTTTCTTCTCATCATACTTTTTCCATTTCTCATTCATTGATTGCTTTTTTTACAATATCATTTATGTTCTCATTGTTTTTACCTATGATTTTATTTATGAAGTTATTTGAATCACTAGAGTTATTTGTTAGTCCGTTTATCATATATGCACTAAATATTGCATTTAATAAAAAACAAATTATAACTATAGCAATTATAGGCATAGCAGATGAACTGCTAGATTTGCAACAATCTTCTACTATTTTTGAAGTATTGATTTTTTCTGTAGTTGTCTCTTCTGTAGGAATTTTTTTGTCCTCACTTTTTTTTGTTGGCATTTAATTGTTTTTTAAATTATAAAAATAAAACTTTACTATATTATAATTTTTTTTTGAAAAATCAAGTAAATAATATAAAAAAATATTTGACAGTTTTTTATAAATAGTATTTATTAGTAAAAAAATATTGAAATATTGATGAATTTTCGTAATATGTTAAAATTTAACATTAGAAATAAAAATGACAATATTAGATCAGGCAAGAATACAAGTAGATTTATTTATAAAAAAGAACCCGAATGGAATAATAATAATATGATGAGCTACCGCTACTTGAAAAAGTTCTTTATCGGTAGAATTGTCTCAATTTTTTAATTTTGAAATAATTTCAGCTGATTCTAGACAGATATATAAGTATATGGATATATGAACAGATAAAGTTTCTCAAGAAATTATGCAAAGAATAAAACATTATCAGATAGACATACTAGATCCTGATCAGTTTTATACCTCTGGAGCCCGAAGAAAGGATACTATAAATTATATTCATCAAATTCAAAAGAATTGAAATATCCCTGTAATTGTTTGATGAACAGGTCTTTATATAGATACTATATACAAAAATTTTGATATGCCGGAGGTAGAACCAGATTTCGATTTTAGAGATAAACTCATGGATTTGGAAAAAGTCAATCCCTGAATACTATATCAAAATTTGTCGAAGATAGATCCAGTAGAATCTCAAAAAATAAATAAAAATAGTTTAAGATATGTGATTAGAGCTTTGGAAATTTTTAAAAAAACCTGAAAAACAAAAACAGAGCTTGCTTTGCAAAAGCAGCCTGATTTCCCAATACTTATGATAACACTGTGGAGAGAAAGGAATGATACGAATAAAAAGATAGACAATAGGATAGAAGAGATGTTAAAAATTTGACTTATAGATGAAGTGATATTTTTGTTGGATAAAGGGTACGATAGAACTCTACAGTCTATGCAAGGTATCTGATACAAAGAAATAGTATGATATCTTTATAATGAGTATGATTTATCTGTTGCAGTAGATTTGTTAAAGATAAACACACATCATTATGCAAAAAGGCAAAGAACTTGGTTTAGGAGATATATAAGAGATGCAGAAATATCTCAGTTCCCAAATGTTGTATATTTGAATTATAATTTATCAAATAGTTAAGTATGAAAAAAATTTTATTTTTTGTATTTATATTTTTAACAGGTTGTTCTTGATTCATAAATGAAAATAAATTTTCCTCTATTTATTTATGATACATGGATCAGTTTGATCTCTCTTTATTAAGAGATATTAGACTAGAAAATCTAAATGAAAATATAGAACTTGATTTGTCATGAACTTATTCTATTTATACGGGAGATATCTCTCTAAATATAAATAATTTTTACGAAAACACAGGAGCTATTTCTTCAACTCTCTCTTTATCCTGATTTATAAATCAGAAAAAATATAGTTTTGTTTATGATTTGTTTTCGTTAAAAAATGAACTATATCTTTTCCCTAAAGAGATTATCTCTCCGGATTTTAATCAGGAGTCAAAAAATAAATTTATTAATAATCGGCGAAGAATAAATAAATATTCAAAAGTCTTGAATAAGTTTTTCTTTTGTTTATATTTGAAGGATGTTGAAGACACTTTTGATAATATAAAAAATTTTTTAAAAAATAATCCTATCCTAAAAGAAAATTGAATAAAGGATTTTTGAAATAATATTTCCTATTACGTAAAAATAGATAATAAAAACTATTTCACTATCAAAAATAAATATAAATTACAGGATTTAACCTTGACTTGAATTATTTCAAGAGTTAGTAATTGATATATGTTAGATCTACAAAGATTTGAGTTTTGAAATTTTTGGGGTAGTGGAACTGTTTCAAAGTATGAGGGAGAATTGTTTCTTGCTTCAGATAATTTGAAAGATAATCGTTTTATGATAATGAATTATACTTGCAGTTGAAATATAAATTGTAAAGTTTTGTTGCAGATTTATGATTTAAAAAAGAAGATTTGATATATTAATTTAGATATTGTTAAAGTATATCTTGAAAAAGGAACAGAAATTGATATAAAAGGACAAGTGAAATTAGATATGATGAATATAAATTTTATTCTAAAATATAAATTATCTGTTTGAGATAAAAAGATTTTGAGTGCTCCTTATAATTTTCAAGACATTGAAAAACAATTTTAATAAATTAAATTATAATAATGTGATTTAGTAAAAAAAAACTTTGAGAAGTAAAAAATTATAATAATATACTAGATTTTTTTAGAAAAAAGCTTAATATGTGATTCTTTATAAAATTTTGTATTATATTTTTTTCATTGTGACTTATCTATATCTACGCTAGTTCGGCTATAGACTTTAGCAAATGAGTATTCAAAAATGTTTCAAAGTCTGTTGTGAAAACCATCTCACAGACTGTTTGAGAAGAGATGAAAGAAGATGAACTTGGGCAGGTAAATATATTATTGCTTGGTTATTGATGAAAAAATCACCAATGAGGTTATCTTTCCGATACAATAATAATAGCAAGCTTCAATCCGAAACTAGGCGCAACTACTTTTTTATCAATACCGAGAGATTTGTATGTTTCCGATAAAGAATTGGGCTACGCATGAAAGATAAATTGACTTTTTGCTATTAGTTATATGAAATATAAGGATTATGATAGGGCAGTTGCGACTCTGACTTCAAAGCTTAAAGAAATAACATGAGTTGACATAAATTATTATGCTCTTATAGATTTTCAATGATTTAAAAAATTTGTAGATAAACTTGGCGGTGTTGATGTTGATGTCCCTTATGATTTGGTAGATACTCAATATCCAAATGAAAATTGGGGTTATGAAACTTTTAGGATATCAAAAGGTCCGCATCATTTAGATGGAGCAACAGCTTTAAAATATGCTAGATCAAGACATTCTACGTCGGATTTTTCCCGTGCATTGAGACAGCAGCAAATTATTAAATGAATTCTAAACGATGTTATGAAGTTATGAAATCTTACAGATATAAATAAAATGAAAGAAATTTATAATGAATATAACAATATGGTTGAAACTAATATTAGTTTCAAGAACATTCTCTGAATGGCCAAATATTTGGATAAAGTAACAAATTTCTATTCTTTCGTATATTCTGCTGATTGCGACAATCGTAGCTATAAAACTACAGAACCTTGATGTTTTTTATATTACCCTCCTAGAGAACAATTCAATGGAATGTCAACTTTGTTACCGATAGGTGCTAGCGCATGAAAGGTCTCTTATTATAAGTATTTGCAAAATTTTTCCTTTATCGTAGTTTACGAACAGAAGTTTTTACTTGAGAATGCAAAAATTAAAGTATTGAATTGATTAGATAAAAAAAATAAAAAATATAGGAAAACGACACCTGCTTCTGATACTGCTATATTACTAAAGA
>CALFEN010000071.1 GCA_937950065.1 uncultured bacterium
TTTTATCAAATATTAATATTTAAAAAAGTTTTTTAAAAAGAAAAAACACAAAAATAACTTGTGTTTTTAGTTAACAAAAAGGGTTTTTCTTAACTTCACCATGCTCGTCTAATAACCTTTACTATTACAAACAAAAATATCAGTAATATAAAAAAAGATATTATAGATCATATTAGATAGACCATTATCTTTTTCCTCTGTTCTTTTTGATATTCTTTTTCATAACTGTTGTCTGTATTGTTGTTATCTGTCATTAATAATTGTTTAATACTAAAAAATTTTCAATAATTATAAAAAATTTAATACAAAAATCAAGTTATTTTTTCATAGACCTCATCTTTTGTTTTATAATTAATTTTTTCTCATATAGAATTGAGAAATAAAGTTTAATCTTTTACATAATTTTTACTTGATTTTTATACAGAGATTATTTATAATTTTAATATTTATAATTTAATTTTTTCAAAAATGAATATTAAAAAATTTGTAATTACGCTATTTTGGGCAGGTTCTACAATATTGTGTTTTACTTTTGCACAAGATAGTAGTAGTGGATACAAAGATGTGATAGTAAAAGAAGAATTTAACTTTAATGCGTATCTCAAAGAATGAGGGAAAGTATATATGACATGGAACAGCGTATCCACATTTACAGATAGCAGCCTAAAATATTACAAAGTAGTAAGGTCAAATACAAATACAAACCCTACATATCCAGAAGATGGATATATACAGTATTCCGAAGATAGAGATTGATTTACTTCATATACAGACGAAAAAGCTCCTAAATGAACTAACTACTATAGAATATGTGCTATAATGCAAGACAACAACAGATACTGCAGTTCTGTAAAAACAATAACCGTAGCCGACATATGAAATGCAGCGGAAACTGTAACTGCAACAGCAACTGGGACTAACGAAGATCCTACCCAATATGGAGACGTGATCACCGAATCAAAATTTAATTTTTTGGCAAATCTAAAAGATGACGGAAAAGTATACATGTCATGGATCCCTATATCCAAATTTAACGATAAAAATTTCAAATTTTACAAAATTGTGAGATCAAGTACAAACGCAAATCTTAGATATCCAGAGGATGGATATATCAAATACTCCGAAGATAAAGACTGATTTATGTCTTATATAGATGAAAATCCACCAAGTGGAACAAATTATTACAGAATATGTGCTATAATGCAAGACAATAGTAGATTTTGCAGTGAAGTAAAAAAAGTAGAAATTACAAAATCTACATGAAAAACATTTACAAATCAAGAGACTAACACTGGGTCTACAAATTCAAATACAGATAAAAATATAACTCCAAAAGCAAAGCAAACTTTAGACGCATGGGTTGCAAATTACATAAAAAAACTCAATGAGAAATACTGACAAGATCTGGCTACAATAAATTCAAAGATACAATCAACTATATCAAAATTGGAAGAATTAAAAAAGAGTAAAACTTATTTGAGTAAATATATAGATTATATAATTGAGAAGCTCGGAGAGAATACATGATTACAAGACGTCTCCAATATTTTAAATGAAATATAATAGTCAAAAAATTTATTTAAAATATTGTATTTTTTTGAGAAAACATTATTATCTCTACAGAAAAATATAAATATTTTAAAAATATTTTGATGAAAAGACTAAAGAAATTACCTCAAAAAAACTTCTGATTGATAGTTGTATGAATAGCTTTTGCGGCTCCGATTTTTTCTCTACTGATTTTCTTTAGAGATAATTTCGATAAACTTTTTGAAATAAATTTCCCTGCTAATCATAATACCCTCGTACAGCAAAGTCCCAATATAAATCATTCTATATCCACTTGATTTGCTATAGAATGATTAGAAAATATTACTTGAGACCTTTATATAGGCCCCTTCAAAAATTTTGATTTTTACAAAAATATTTTACTTTCTGCTCAAAAAAATCTAGATATAGAAATTTATAATATCACACTAGATGATATCAAAAAAATATTTAAACAGCTCGCCTCAAATGGCGTAGACCTAAAAATAATTACTGAAAAAAATCAATACAAAAGCTATGGTTACAGTTTTGAAAATTTAGAAAAATCTTTACAAACCTCCTGATTGGAATTAAAAAACGATGAAGGGATAGGGATTACTTATCTACACGTAAAATCGTTTATCTTTGATGATAAGTTTATCATACAGACAGCAAACCTCACATATTCAGCATTCAAAACAAACAGAGAAACCTTTTTTGTATCAAGAAATAAAAATATTAGAGATTCACTGAAAAAAATCTTTGAAAAAGACTGGAACCATGAAAAAGTGCAGGAAAAAGACGTAGCTGCTAATCTTTTGGTATGTAATGTCAATTGCAGAAACAAACTCGAAACGCTACTAAAATCTGCACAAAAAAGTATTTATATATGGCATCAAAATTTAAGTGACAATGAAATAATAAATATCTTAAAAACAAAAAAAAATCTGGATTTAAAAATAATACTCTCTGATAGCAAAGAAAATGATGAAGCGAAAAAATTATTTTTTGACCAGACAAAATATATATCTTCCCCCTATATTCACAATAAATGAATAATCATAGATAATAAATATTTAATCATATGAAGTTTTAATATTACAAAAAACTCTTTGGACAATAACAGAGAAGTAAGTATTATCTTGATAGACCCAGATCTTATAAATCAATATCAACAAGCCTTTTCTCTTGATTGGAATAAATAGAAAAAGATTGACTTTTTAAAAAAACCTTTCAAAATTTGCAAAATATTTTTTTTTCAATACAATTACTATAGATTTTATATAATAAATTTTTTAAAATGAAAAAATTTAAATCAGACTGACATTTCAAAAGAAAGGAAATTGATGAAATAGTCTCTCTAACAACGAACGAATCAGATTTAGAAGGAGCAGGTTTTAAATCTGAAATTTTAAAATTAAAGGGATTTATCAACAATGATATCAGAGTAGCAAACGAAATCTCTCTCACAAAACCCGACGATATAAATGTATTAAACGACATTTTACAAATAATAAAAACAAAAGCCCAACAGTCTTGAAATGATTTGTTCAAAATATGATACGAACATATAAGCAAACTTCTAATAAATGTATTAGATGCAAATTGAAATATTATACCTGGTAAATTTAGAGGAAAGCATTGAGTAGCTATAGTCCAAGCCTTTTTACTTATTACTGGGAAGAAGAATCTAAAAAACAGTGATTTGAAAGTAGACGGAATTTTTTGAGCAAATACATTATATTCCGTACTAAAACGACAAAAAAATTCTGATAATTATAAAGCTCTTGAATGAAGACCTGACGGAATAGTAAATTGAAGAGCTTTGAGGGCCATGTTAAAAGAACTTTCTACTGGAACAACTACCCCTTGAGGGGCATGAAATTGACAATGATGAGAAAGCGTTCCTACTACTCCTTGAGGGGCATGAAATTGACAGTGATGAGAAAGCGCTCCTACTACTCCTTGAGGGGCATGAAATTGACAGTGATGAGAAAACGCTCCAGCTACTCCTTGAGGGGCATGAAATTGACAATGATGAGAAA
>CALFEN010000072.1 GCA_937950065.1 uncultured bacterium
CAGCACATCTTTATACAGCCAAGGATATAGACAAATCAAAAAAATACCCTGCTATCGTTATATGAACTCCTTACGGATGAGTAAAAGAACAATGAGCATGAATATACGCTCAGAATATGGCAGAAAGGTGATTTGTAGCTATGGCATTTGACGAATCTTTCAATGGTGAAAGCTGAGGAGAACCAAGACATACATCTTCACCAGATATATTCGTAGAAGATTTCTCTGCTTGAGTTGATTTCTTAGGAATGCTGGATTATGTTGATAGAGACAAAATCTGAGTAATTTGAATTTGTGGAGCAGGTTGATTTTCATTGACTGCTAGTCAGGTTGACCCAAGAATTAAGGCAGTAGTTACAGCTAGTATGTATGATATAAGCTCTATGCATAGAGATGGATTTGGTAAGACAGTGACTCCAGAACAAAGAAAAACTACTTTAAAAATTTTAGCCGAGCAAAGATGGATAGATTTCGCTTCTTGAAGCGTTCAAGTACCTGCTGGATTCCCAACACAACCAGCACCAGTATTACCAGAATTAATGAATCCTGTAATGTCAGAATTCTTTGAATATTACGCTATGAAACGTGGATTCCATCCAAACGCTCAAGGTGCTTTTACAACAACAAGTCCGATAGCATTTATGAACTTCTCATTAATGACATATATTTCTACCAATACTACTCCAAAACTATTGATAATGTGAGGAAATGCACACTCTAGATATTATACAGAAGAAGCCTACGAAAAAGCTGCAGAACCTAAAGAATTGTATATAGTTCCAGGTGCTAGGCATATAGACTTGTATGATGGTGGAATAAATTGAGAAAATTATATTCCTTTTGATAAGATAGAAACATTTTTTAAAACAAATTTAAAATAATACATATTTGCATCAAGGATTCTTTTCCTTGATGCTTTTTAAATAGATTATACTATGTAAAATGTTATATAATATATGAATGTTGTTTGCATTATTTAGTTTATGACTTTCAGCTTGCGTTTTGGATAATCAAACATCACCCCAAATTAATTCTAATTTAGATACTAACTTTTCAAATAATATGACATGATATGAAAACAAAAAAACATCTAAAAATATAATAAATTTGACTGTAAACTCTCAGATATTCTATATAAAATTGGAAGACAACCCTTCAACACAAAAATTCAAAACTCTTTTGCCAATGGATATAATTATGACTGAGTTTAATGGAAATGAAAAATTTTTTAAATTAAGTAAAAACTTACCTACAGATATATATACTCCTTGAGATATCAAAGAATGAGATTTTATGCTATGGTGATCAGATACCATAGTTATTTACTACAAATCTTTTTCTAGTCCATATAGTTTTACTAAACTTGGGAATATTTTGGATACTGAATGACTTAAAAAAGCTCTTGGTTCATGAAATGTTGACGTGAATTTAGAACTTGAATAATTTTATAAATTAAATTAAAACAACAATGAATAATTTTGTA
>CALFEN010000073.1 GCA_937950065.1 uncultured bacterium
AAACCTTAAATAAAAGAACTCATCTAAATGTTTTTGAATAATCAAACGTAACAGAATTTACAAGTGAAGGAGTATTACAATCTCGATTATTCAGTTTTGAAATATCTTTCTTGGAAGTAATATATATCGGGCAGAGCAATGAATTATCATTACTTTTTAGTATAAAATTTCAACTATAAGGGATATCAAGTATATTAGCATAATTCGCATCTTTGAGAAGTACTAGACCAAAATTCTCTCATCATATATAAGGAATCCCAAATGTATACACATAACCATGTTCTGCTTCAACTTTAGTATTACTGTCCACTACTCTTATAGTAAAACTCTGTATTATCCTATCAAACATTTTAAAATTCACTATTGTGGTTCAAGTCTTTTTTGCTTTGATAGTAATAGTTCTCTGACCATTGTCTATGAGAGATATTCATTCTGGTGATATACTCAATATACCTGTATCATATTCTACTTTCATCTTTTCCATCAATATATCATCAAAAGCTTTCTTTGTTTTTTTATTGTACATCTTTAGAGATATCTGTCACTCTGATCAGACTTTCATAGTATTTCATGATATTTTGGAAGAAATATTTATCGTATATTTTGACAAAAATTCATCAAGTTCAGTTTTGAGGAAATATTGCCTAGAAACAATTTCTGTAGGTTTGATAGTTTCTTCTTTTTTTACGTCCTCGGAAACTTGGGTTATCTGCTGTTGGGTGGTAGCGGAAACTATAGTAGCCCCATTTGTTTCCAAAAAATAAATAGGATCTATTGTATTTTGAGTTACATAATCCTGACAAAGTCAACCGTTTACTATGTCATCTATGCTTGATGATGTACTACAGTTATTGTGGTAATAAGGATGAAATCATGTCTGATTTGTATCTATCTGGAAATGAAGATGATTACCATAAGCATTTCAACTATGTCAAACTTCTCATACTTTATCTCATTCTTTTACAGTATCTCATTGTTTTACATTTATGCTATTGAGATGAGCATATACACTATATATAGTTTTATCTGTAAGCTTATGAGCAATCACTACAGCATTTCACCGTCAGCTTGAACTTTTTGCCATATACACAGTACCATCTCATATCGCATACACAGGAGTTCCTCTGGCAGTAGCAAAATCCACTCCCAGATGAGATCAATATCCTATATCCCAACCATTATCGTAGGTAGCGGTCCAAAGTACTGAATACAAAAGACGATATGTCTTATTATCCTTGTATTTATCATAATCAGCGTTTTCTATAATAGGAAGATCCATCTTACAATCATCACTGTGATCTGCCCAGTCCGTAAATCTACAAGTGGATTTAGATACTTTTTTGAGAGGATAACTTCGTCAGTATACGATCTGATTTAATAGCAAAAATGTTATTAATAATAAAGATAAACTTTTTTTAAGCATAATTATTCTTTGATAAAATATTAAACAATATTATTTTATAGATTATTTTTTGTAAAATTCAACACAAAAAGTTTTAAAAAATTTCAATATCAATTTTTTATACTTGCATTATCAGGAATAATATGTATTATATTTTTATAAAAATTTATTATATATTTTTAAATAATGACAGGGAAACTTTGAACTATTAGCGATGGACAAACACAAACCGATTTAACAGAAGTTTTGTCTCCTGCTAGGAATCATTGAAGACGATAAAATTTAGTTAAACAAAAGATAAAATGCTAAAATGACCAAATAATCTTTGATGAAGAACTACAGGGAACGGCTGAATTGAAGCAAATGATATAGCAAAATTACTGACTCAAGATCTTGATATACAGAGCAAAAAAAATAGATTCCTAAAAATATTAACAGATGGAAATATATTTGAAGCAATAGGCTATTATAATAAATATCTCAAAGGGATAGAAATTTGAGATAAAATAAAACAATGATTTGAAAAAAATATAGAAACAAATAAAATAGATAATGCTATTTTTATAGCATATTATTTTGAGGAAGATATAAAACTAAATAGTTTTATATCTCAAAGATATGAATTCTTCAGCAATGGCTTTTTAAGTTTTATTGATAAGATAAAAAGTAAATTATTATCTGAAGAAGATCTCATGATACTTGATGCTTATATATATCTCCTAGCTCTAGATCATAATATTGATTTACTTATAAAAAAAATTAAAGATAAAGTAAAATCCATAGTTAAATTTTATCTTGAAACTTGAGAATTACAAAATATAATACTATTCATCAAAACTTTTGAAAAATATGTTGATTTTAGTGATGTATTTTCGTATACTATAGATGGTTATATTTTACTAAAAGACTTTAGTAAAATCAAGTTTTTATTTGACCTCTGCTCTCAAAATTTGAATGTAAACATGCTACATGAAATAGAGAAACTAAAACAGCATTATATAGACCATCCCGAAGTCCGTGTACAAATGGATTACCGACTTAAATATTATATTAAATAACTTTATATTATAAATAAATATTAATGAAAAGAAATTTTAAACTGATTTGAGGATTTGGAGTTGCCCAAAAAGAAATAGCACAGAGAAAAATTGAAATAAAAGATATTATAAATAAATATTATAACGTCTGAATTAGTGAATTTTTTATTTGATACAATCCATCTTACTGGCACAATGACTTCGGGTTTGAATTCTCTCCAAACTGAAGATTTGGTGAAAACGAGCAAATCACAAGCTATGAAACTTTTCAAAAAGCCGTAGATTACATCCATACCCTCAAAGACACTGACGGCAACCCTTGTGAAATTTTTGTGGCGATAAACTTCTTTTATTATAGTGACATCACCATGCCTATCATCAAAAGAATTATTGATGAAGTCATAAGCGCAGGTGTTGATGGAATTATAGTCTCTACACGAGAAGTCCTAGAATATTTATCTGAAATATGATTTCAAGGCAGAGTAAATCTTTCCACTATTATGCCAATATACAACGCTGATACTGTACAATTTCTTATAAATGAATTTAAAGAATTAAAACTTAATTTAAGCAGACTTATCCTACCTAGA
>CALFEN010000074.1 GCA_937950065.1 uncultured bacterium
ATAATCAAGCTTTACGTTGAATGGTCGTTCATAGTCGGAGTATCTCTTGATATACGATTCGCTGAATACCCAAACTCACTGTTGAAATATATCTCTGAAATCCAGATTGTATTTTTTGATATCGCCGTAAGGTACTATCTTAAAATGAAATTTGGTAGGATATACTTTGTCTTTGTCTGTCAAATCTATGAGTTCTCAATTTCTGTCCATTTGTATCCGACATTTTTTTTGATTTAGTATTTCATTGTTGTCTTCGCATTCTCAAGTCATATAAAGACTTATCTCGTCGCCGTATCATGTCAGATAAAGTTTGTCCACTATTCAGTGTTTTTCTATCATTGTATTTTGGTCGTATTTATCGAAATCTATTTTGTATTTATCTGTAAGATTTTGAATATTCTGAGAAACAAAAAGCATTTCATTGCTAACAATCTTTTCATTTTCCACTCTGGTGGAAATATTTAGGACATCAATATATATCCTAAATACTATTCATATTATAAGTCAGATTATGATTGTGCTTATAAGCATCTCTACCAGAGTGAAAGACTTTTTCATTAATTTATTTTTCATATAAAACTTTCAAGTACGACTTCTTTTTCAAAAGCTCATTTTTTGTATGGTACGTGTGATTCTATTTTGAGTATTTTTTCGTTGTCTGTGCTTCATCAGTCTCAGTTTAGTTGTAGTGCTTCAAAATGTATGTATCTGCTAAAATATGTTTTAGTTCAGTTATTAGTATTATAGTCATACCAAAATCAATTTTTTCATTCTGATATTTCTCAGGTGTGAAAATAAAGGACATTGTTTTCCCTGCTATTGTCTGTGTCCGTAATTTCATAATAGTCATTTAGATTTACGCTGACCTTAAAATTGCTATCATTGGTAAATTTGGTGTTGCAGTCAGGATTCTGTTGGACATCTTCAGATTTGGCACAGTTCCATACAACTGATTTCAAAAGATTGGTATCTCTGAGGTTGTATGCAATTTCTATTCATTCTTTGGCAAGCGATGTAGCCATTGTCTGGTTTTTTATCCTATCCATAAAAGATATGTTTTGGATAATCACGCTGATTATGCTTAGGATTCATATCCCGAATATTATCACAGCGACAAGCGTTTCTATCAAGGTTATTCAGCTTTTTTTCATACCAGAAATAAATTATAAACATTTGCAGTTATAATTAATTTCTTTTTTTTTTCAATTCAAAATTACATATCCGATTAATTGCATTTTAGTTGCTTTTTGATTTGGACATCTCTAGAAGCTGTGTAATGGCATATCACGTTCTTCATTTTATTTTCAAAGCTTTTTCCATATCCAGTCATTCTCAAATTAATATTTCTATCAAATCTTCAGAGATTTTGTCTCAGGACATAAGATTTGCTTTACCTATAAGATTTTCTATTTTGTCTCATAAGCTTGGTTTGTACGGATAACTGTGT
>CALFEN010000075.1 GCA_937950065.1 uncultured bacterium
ATATAAAATCATCAGTTAAAATCATCATTTTTGATTTTACCGATTATATCATATTTTCTGTCAGCATCAAATCAGTCTTTCAAAGCACCTTTACCCCAAAAAAGAATATGAAAAAGATTATTTCATTTTTTTGCATGAAGCTTTAGATGTCAGTTTCAATTTTTGCCTACTTTATCAACTTTGTAGATTTCCACTCCTTGTATCAAAAATACTGGTTCAGGATTTCATTCACCAAAAGGAGCAAGACTCTCAATCTGTGATAAAGTAGATTCATCAAGTTCCTCATCAGAAAGAATTGTATCAACTTTTATAACTTTTTCATTTTCTTCAGGAATTATAGTCCTCTGGCAAAAATCATAAAGAATAGTCGTCACCACTTCAATCTTGGAAAGTTCAAAAGTCATTCATCATGCCTGTTTATGTCATCACTAATTAAGAAGATGCTCTCAAGCTTGATTTAGCATTTCCACTATATCAAAATACTCAGGTCACCTCAAACTTGCAGTAGCAATCTGTTTTTCTTGATTGATACAGATAACAGCACTAGGCTTATTATATTTCTCTGTCAGTCTTCAAGCTACAAGTCAAATTATTCACTCACTGTACTCTGTCGAAGAAGATATTATTATATTTTGTGAAGAATCCAAATCCTGTTCAGCAAGCTTGAAAGTATCTTCCTGAAGTTTTCTTCTTTGAGTATTAAGCTCTTCCATTTTTTTAAGATGACATGATTGTTTATCAGAATCACTAAAAAGCAAGCAATTAAGACTTTGATAAGGGTCAACAAGTCTTCAACTGGCATTGAGTCTAGGAGCAATCATAAATCATATATGAAAACTAGTTATCTTAGTCTTGATATTGAGATAATCAATCAGATTTGATATCGATTTCGGCAGATTCTTTTTTCAATTAAGCAATTCAAGTCATTTTTTGACAAAAAGACGATTTTCGTTCACCAATGGAACGCAGTCAGCTACGGTTCATATTGCAACAACTGGAAGATAATAATCCATAACAAGCTTTTTGGTTTTGTCATCAAAGCTGAATGCTGAAGAAACA
>CALFEN010000076.1 GCA_937950065.1 uncultured bacterium
AAAGTTGTGTTGCTTCCATAAGATTAAGATTTGTAGGGTCTGTTATTACTATTTGGTGTTTTTCTTCTCCTTTTTTTTCTTCAATTCCAATTTCTTTTAGTCTTTGTTTAGCCTTGTCGTAAATATACTCTCAAGGAGTGCATTTTGACATAATTTTTTTTATCATTTCAGGATCTTCAGTTCCTTTTAGAAATATGTTTAGTTTGCTTATTATTTGATATTCAAACTTTGCGAATATAGAGTAGTTGAAGTCTTTTACATTATTATAAGCGTCTAAAATAATTTCATAATCTTCCCATACCCATGTTTTGTTTTTTTCTAGATAGTCGTAAATTTGATTTTTTATATTCTCATCTCCAAACAGAAATAAATATTCTATATCTTTTTTGTTTAAAGAATTAAAAAGTTCTTTAAATTTTTTTATTCATAAAAGTATGTAGCATGCCTGTATTCAGATTCACAATTGTTTTTGTAAATAATTTATATTTATTGTTATTTTTTCTGGTTCGATAGTTTCATTTACTGTGTTAATATTTCTAGCAGTCATTATATTTTTGTTTGTATAAAATATGTTATTTATCCTTGACTTTGATGGCTAAATATAATATAATTATAATGAAAAGTTTTTTTTTATCAAAAAAAAGTATATGAAAACAACAAAAATAAAAATATATATAGAACAGACTCAAAAAAACTTTTTGGAGCTTGATGATATATTATCTATTTTGTGTGATATTTTTGCACAGATTCAGGATTTTGGGTTAAATAATTCAAAATGATTTTTGTTGCAGAGAGATTTTGTGGATACACTTTTGGCGTATTATGACAAACATAAAGATGAAAATAAAGATATAGCAATAGTTTTTCAACCACTATTGCACTGTATACATAAGGAAAAACAGGAGCCGCTTATCAAGAAAATTTTGGATAAAGATTTGAAATATCTATCCAAATTGGATAAAATTTTGGATGATATGATACAAAATTTTATAATAGATGAAACTAAAGAACCAGATAAGAATTTTTTATTGGATGTTATCAAACAGAGATTGGATTATAATCTAAAAGATGATTTTATAATAGAATTTCTAGAGGCGTCAGACATTGTTACTTTTATAGATAATGAAAAAATAGAGATAGGCAAAGCAAAAAAAATTTTAAGAAAATTATCAAAATTATTAGTTAAAACATATAATTATATGTTTTAGCTAGAATTCAAAGTTTATTTTGTTTTTCTATTAATCTTTAGAGAATTTTGTCGTTTTTTATTAGTACTTGACAAAAAAATAAAAATAATTAATATAAAAGCTACCTATCTTAAAGATATGGGGAAGGAGAACGAGGATATGAAGAAAACTATATGTCTGTTGTTGGCGTTGGTTTTGCTTTCAGGCTGCTCTATGGTTGTGCATCCTCCTACCTCAAGAGAAGGGAAAGTAACTCTTGCAGGAGGTATAGCAGGAGGTGCCGCTGGTCTGGTTGTTGCCGGACTTACCCGATCTCCGGTAGCTCCTTTTGTAGTAGGAGGCCTTTTGGGAGGAGCTTTCTTATCCAATATTTTTTATCATTTCTTTGGGGGTGAGACCGATAGCGAGGCTAGCTGGATATCCGAAGCACTCAACTATCTGCCAGACGGGGGTAGCAAAACCTATTGGGATAAAAACAATAGAGAATGGTCTGTCTACGTTTATGGAACTCGGTATTTTGATGGAGGGCTTGCTCGTGAACTGAAAATTTCTTCAAAGCATGGAAGGAGTTTGACTCTAACTTTTGTAAATCGCGATAATCAAGGTTGGGATCTTAGCCCTGAAGACAGGCGGCGGTTGGAGCGATTTCGGCCATAGTGTTCAACTTTTTTGTTTCGAAACTCTATATCATAAGGAGGTGTAGTGCCGGAGAATTCTCCGGCTGTTTTTTTGTAATGAAAATATTCCTAATTTGCTATAAAAAAATCATTTTTTATAATCATTGATTATGTTAAATATTTTGTAATTTATATAATATTGATAATAAAGAAAAAACAAATCTTGAATTAATATGTTTTTTTCTTATAAATAATTATTTATAAATAATTTTTTTAAAATGAAAGAAAATTTAAAAGAACTTAAAAAAGGTTTGTTCCATGGGCTTGGAATATTAATAATTCTATTTATCTGATGAGGAATTTTTTATTTAATTAAAGCACGGACAACTACAGATCCAGGACTAGGAGATGACGGTAGTAGTCTCTATACAAGTGCAGGGACAGCGTTAACAGCTGCGAAATGGAATGCATTGGTAAAAAAAGCTAATCCGCAAATCAGTGCAACAGAATATGACACTGGTAAAAAATGGATAGACTGAAAAAATATTTATGCTCAATACATAGATGTGTGAGTTCTTTCAAATGTTTGAAGTACGACTAATTTAACTAAAGTTGTTAATATATCAAATATTGATCAGGCTGTAAATATTATTTGTGTGTGATTATGAACCTCTTGAAATATGGTACGTACTATATGAAATTCTGGAACAGATTGTTATTATACGTCTTCTAACTCTACTATACGGGTTCCTTATAATTGATCTCGGAGTGGTCGAAGTGTTTATGCTATATTGCAATACACCAAAAATTAATTTCTCCGAACTTCAGATTGAAAAAAAATATAAAATAAGTATAAATAAAAACATTGTTTTTTTTTATTAGTAAAAAATATAATTATGGTAGTAAACCGAATATTGAATAAAATAGCCTGAGATTATAATCAAAGGCAAATTAGTAAAATCTTGCCACTGGTAAAGCAGATTAATAGTTTTTTTGATCAATACAATGAATTAACTGATGAACAATTGAGATCAAAAACTGTAGAGTTTAAAGAAAGAGTAGTGAATGGAGAAAGGCTTGATGATATTTTGCCGGAAGCTTTTGCTGCAGTCAAGCAAGCTTGCAAAAGGATGGTTTGAAAAGAGATAGAAGTCAAATGACAAAAACTTGTCTGGGATATGGTGCCTTATGATGTACAGCTTATTTGATGAATAGTTTTGCACAAATGAAAAATAGCAGAAATGCAGACTTGAGAGTGAAAGACATTGGTTGCGACACTTCCTGCTTATCTCAATGCACTTGCTGGTAAGGGTGTTCACGTTGTAACGGTAAATGATTATTTAGCCTCTCGTGATGCCGAATGGATGGCTTATATTTATGAATTTTTGGGGCTTACATGTTGATATGTTACCAAGGAAGTATCAATCCCAAACAGAAAAAAAGAATATGAAAAAGATATTACATATGTGGAAAATTCAGAGCTTGGTTTTGATTACCTTAGGGATAACCTCGCAAAAAATGTACAATGAAGAAATCTTATTTGGAGACCTCTCAATTATGCTATAGTTGACGAGGTAGATAGTATTTTGATAGATGAAGCCAGAACTCCTTTGATTATTTCTCAAGCATCTGGAGAAGCAACTGATAAGTATTTGCATTATTCAAAAATAGTAAAAATGCTTACTCCTAGCAAAAATAAGAAAAAAGTTTCAAAATGACTTCTCAAAGAATTGCTTGAAGACGATAAAAACTCTGAAGAAGACGATAATTGAGATTATTATATAGATGAAAAGACGAAGACAGAGATCGGAAGAGCGTCGTGTAGGGAAAGAGTGTAGATCTCGGTGGTCG
>CALFEN010000077.1 GCA_937950065.1 uncultured bacterium
GAGAACGATGAGAATTCTTTTCTGCAAGTATATCACCGTTTGGATACAATGAAACTGTAGCTAATGAAGATTATTTATTATCCAGAGATGAATCTATTGCTAGATGATATAAACGAATGGATAAAGAATACCCGATAAATGTGCCTGAAGGAATTGAGTTAGTTCGTGCACAGGATTTGTCCGATAATATTCACGATATCCCTGATGAAATATTAAAAAAAGCTATTGTTTGTGAAGTATCATGAAAACCATTTAGAATAGTTAAGCCGGAACTTGATTTTTACCGCAAGCATAATTTGTCACTTCCACGTAAGCATCCTGACGTTAGGCATCTAGAAAGATTGAGTAAGAGAGCTCCGAGAAATCTTTACTTGAGAACGTGCGATAATTGCGGTAAGCAGGTAATCAGTGTTTACCCTGCGGACAGTGAGTTTAAGGTTTATTGCGAAGAATGTTACAACAAGCAGGTTTACTAAATGATTGTAAAATAAAAATATACAATGTGTGATATCAATGCGACTTATGAAGAATATTATAATAAAGAAATTTATTTAAATATAGTAAGTTGTTGAGAAAGTTATTAAATAAATATATAAAATGTCACTTAATTTATAAAATATTTTTGGGCGTTTTGCGTAATTTAAAACTTTGAAATACCTAATACCCTTTATATATGAAGCTCAAAAAATAAATTGATATAAACAAAAAAATTAGTATAATATATTTAACCTAAATTATAAATGTCTTATCTAAAAGAGATATAAAGACCTCTAATATTTAAATAAAAAAATATAAGAATGAGTGAAAATAAATCAAGAGATCCATTTTTGGATATAGGACCGCAGAGAAATTCAGAATTTGTAGAAAATAATACTTCATCACAAGGTTGAGGTGAACCCAAAAAAGTTTATCGTGTGTGATGACAGGTAAAAAAATGAAGAAAACTTTCTTTCAAATGGTTCTTGATATGATGCGTGGCATTTTTATTCTTTTTTATACTAATAGTATTTATAGCACTGTATTATGTGTTAAATTCTCCTGAAACTCTCAAAAGTATTTGAATAGAAGCTGAAACTATAAAAAATTTATTAAAAATATTCGTATTTTTGTTTTTTGGACCTTTGTTTTTTGCGGGTTTTGCTATACTGTGAATGAACGTATTTAGACTTATTACAAATAAGGCTAATAGGTTAAAAAACTGAATATGAACTTTTATGGGATTTATAATGGTAGTTTTTTCTATCTGATTTGGAATATTTAGTATTATGAAGATAGACGCTATAGATATATGAAACCGTCCGCTTACAAATAAAATATTATCGAAGTATTGGGATATAAAAGATAAAACAGTATCGGCAGACGATGTAAATACCAAGATTATAGCACCAGCCTTGATAAATTTTGAGATAAATAAAGATATATTCCAAAAAGATTATCTATGAAGGACAGTTTATGATAATTTGTTGGATATTAAGGTGATTTGTGATGAGAATCAAACTATAAAACAGGATTTAAAAACTTTACTTTCCAAAGACAAAGCTGCTTTGGAATGATATTGTTTGTTTATGGACAAATGAGTCCATAATATAAAAGTCAGATATTCCTATATAGATCCCAAGAGTTGAGATACCATGGAAGAGGAAAGAGATCTTGATCCTTTAAATATTGTAAGTCAGATAGATGTGAATGTCATATGAAGTAATTATAAAATTAGTAATGGTCAAATAGTTGTTTCCAATGTCCCTAGTATTATAAGCTACGATCCAAACAAAGTTTATACTGATCTTGGTATAGATCAAAATAAAATAAAATGGGATTTTGACGGAGATGGTAAGGATGATGGCACATTCAACGGAGAAAAAGATTTTACTTACTCCAAAGCCAAACTTTACACAGTAGATTTTAATCTTCCGACATATAAAGGGTTTGAAGATACTCGGTTCAATTTTGTAGTAAGAGTAAATGAATCTTGATTGCCCAATTGTGACGTGGATATCTCATCTATAGATAATAAAAAATCTGTTGCAGAAGTCGTTTTTGCTTCAGAGCCAAATTTTGCTTCCAAGGTAAAAGAATATTCTTATAAACTTCAGAATGTCACTGATAATAAGAAAATCAGTGAAGAAAATGGAGTCTCTTCCAAATTTTCATTTACAAAACCAACGGCGAAGTTCAAAGTAGTTGTTATTTACAAAACAAAAGATTGAAAAAAACAAACTTGTGAAAGTAAAGTGATAGACAATAGTCCTTTGGGTTATAGTCTGATGTACGATGTAGAAATAGCCAAATGATCGGAAAGAACTTTTTCTCCTGCAGAAATTAGTGGTGACACAATCAAAGTTGATGTAGTTCCATCTACTCTTAGGTTTAAAATAAATAGAATTTTACCTACAGATGATGGAGTATCTGTAAATATGTATATAGACGGAGAAGAAGCATCTCTTGTTGAAAAGAATGTTTTTGAACTTACTGTAAAAAAAGATTCTATCAAACAGATAGATTTTGTAATTCAAGATGAAAAAGGTAAGAAGACTACAAAAACTGTAAATCTTGATGTTTCAGAAAAACAGTTAAGAGCAAAAATGAAAGTAAATAAATCCACATGAGAAAGTCCGTTAAATGTACAATTTGATGCTTCTATATCCGAATTACATGATATTAGTGATGAAATTATATATTTTAACTGGGATTTTGGTGATGGGCAGACTATGTTCAAAGTAACTGACTGAAGGATAAAACATACTTATGTTTTTGATGAAGAAAAGAAGAATTGAACTTTTTATCCTAAAGTTACAGTAGAGACCAAAAAATGATTAAAAGATACAATACAGCTCAAGGAGCCTATCATAGTAAAAAAACAATCCAAAGATTTTAAGATACTAGTAGAATCTCATCCTACACAAGTTGCTACGATATGAGATACTGTGACATTGGGAATTTCAACCGATTGAGATGTAAAAACAATTCATTGGGATTTTGGTAACGGAAAATCTACTTCATGCGAATGAAGAGAATGTGCTGAAGTAAATACTACTTATACGAGTTCTTGAACTTTCCAAATAAAAGTCACTGTAGAATATGAAGATTATCCAGAGGTAACTAGAACTACGAATATCAAAATAAAATAATTAGTTTAGTCTTGAATCAAAATTTCTTGAATATTTGTAAAGAAGTCTAGAAGTCTTTCAAATTTATTTTCAATCCTTTCAAATTTTTCTATAAAAAAATTTTTGAATTTTTCAAAATTATAATTTGGGGCATCAAGTAATATTTGACTATTTAATATAAATAATTTAAAATTTTCTTTTAAGTCCTCATCAAAACATCTGCTAGAGTCTTGTTCTGATAAAAAAAAGTTTATGTTTGAAAGTGTGTTTTTAAATTTCTTTTTGTTAAATCTTCCTTTATCTTCATTTATATTTATTACAAGGCTTTTGAATTCATTCTTTATTAGTAGCAGATTTTGGATAATTTGAGTATTTTCATCCATAAAATTGCGAATAAATCATTCATCTACTATCCTCAAATCATTTAGTAATTTTGGTAATTCTTCGGCTATCAAAATTCTTAAGTTATAATTTTTTTCTCCTAGTAAAAAAAGTTTTTTTAGTTCTTCCAAAAATCATGGCATATCTTGATTTGCCACTTTTCATAGTAAATTTATTTGCAGGATAAAAAGGTCTTCAGATTTTTCTCTTAAGTTGGATGCTGCATATATATAGTAATAACTTTCTACCCTTCTGAAGTTCGATTTTGAAAGGTATTCAAAAATTTCTCTACTATTTCAATTTAGATCCGAAGCATTTTCATTTACTTTCTTTTTAAAATTTTTTTCAAAATCAATTATATTAAAATTTGTATTTTCCATGATTTAATGAAGAAATAATATAATAATTATTATAAATAATAATTTTATTCTGTCAAATATTTTATTATTAATATAAAATAAGTTTTTTTCTACTTAACGTAAAGAGGCTGCCGGCATGCCGGCAGCCTCCCGAAAGTCTTCCATGACTTTCTGGTTTTTCTTCCCATCCGTGGGAAGTCAGGGGTTTCTCACCTCCTTCTTTTATGTCTCTTGCTCCTGTTCTTGCCAGGGAGCAAGGGGAACTTCGATGCAAATGCCATCGATGACGGCGTCGCACTCCCGCTCCATCTTCTCAACCTCTTCCATGTATGTCTTGGGGACGCTGCCGTTGTTGAAGTCAAATTTCACAATTTGCGTTTGGAGTTCCAAAATGAGCGCTTTGACGTCGGCTTCAGAGTTATTTTTGAGTCTTTGCACGCCTTGCTTTATGAACTCTGCGGCTTTCGCTTGGGCGTCCTTTTTGCACGCCATAGCCTCTTTCTTGAGAGCTTCCGCTTTCGCCGGAGCCTCGTTGATGAGAGCATTGGCTTGTTCCTCTAGTTCCCTCGCCTCCTGTTTCGCCATTCCGAGGAGGTTTTGGCAGTAAGCATCAGTCTCCTCTTTTAGTTTTGCTGCTTTGGGAGTGTCTCCCATGTCCATTAGTTTCAGCTCAACTTCGGACTGTCGTGCAGATATTGTCAACTCTGCACGTTTTAGAATATTTTGTGCCAGCTTTTTCAACCTGCTGGCTTCAGCGTTAGCCTCCCTTATTACGCCGTTCGTTGCTGCATCCAGCATCTCTCTGGATACTTTTTCCACGGCATCAAGCATCTTCCGGCATTCATTCACCAGGCTTTCGCTGGAGTTATGGATATCCAGGGAGATGTTGGTCAGCTTTTGCTTCGCCATGATGAGGAGGGATTTTGCTTCCCTCTCCAGTCTCGGTTGGTTTTGAGTTATCAGTTTTCTTCGGAAGACCAAGTACATCATACCCCAGACTAATCCCCATACTAATCCCACAGCCCATACCGGGAAGATGATAGGGGGGGAGTATCCTGCGAAATATCCGTCCAGACCGTGTTTGCTAACGGTACAGATCAGGATGTACACGCCCAGAGCGATAATGATGCTGGAGAGGTATTCTCCCTTGGCGACTTTGCCGAACTTCTTGACACGACGTGTTTTTCTGATCGTGTCGGTTATGAAATACATGGTCACGAAGAAAAAGAAGACCGCCGCACAAAAAAGCGGGAGAAGGGTCATAACGATGTTCATGGCTGACTCCTCGGGGGGTTGGTGGTTATACAAATTATCGCTGTTTGCGATTTAGTTAGATGTTAAAGAACAGAATCTAGAAATTTTTTGTCATTATGGTATTTGCATATTAATTATTTTAATATATTTGTCAATATCTTTTTTTAAAAAAGTATAATTAAAAAAATATTTTATATTTATATATAATTTCGTCAAGTTTGGTAAGTTCGTCGTCGTCAGCAGCTTTGTTGTAGTGTGTCTTGCCACATTTACTGCATTTAAAAAGTATTTTAATTTCTCAATTTGATATTTTGTATTCCATAGGATACATTTTTTCTCCACAGTCGGTAGTTCTATCTCAAGGCGTTTCCCCATCTACGTGTAAAGACACAAAACATTTGGGACAGTGATTCCTACAAGTCTTGGAAGCTGTAGGTACTTTGTATCAGCAGTTTACACAGGTAAAAGTTTCATTTATTTTTTTCATTTTGTTTTTGATATATTTAATAGCTATTGATTTTCGGTGTCCCCGGACGGCAGTCCGCCCGGGGAGTTGGAGGTTATCAGATGGTTAGAAGTCTTCGCCTTTGTAACGGAGTTCAAAATAACCCTTCCTTCCCTTTTCATTGTACATTGGAATGTAGGCAATGATCTGTTTTAGTAATTCCGGATCGTTGTAATCGTTCCAGTGCCAAATATTGTTTGTTTCACAACTTATTTCCCTTATTTCTCCCCAAAGAATAAGTCCACCTTCCATGTTGTGATAGCCTTTCAGGTAGACTCTGATCTGGAAAACAGCGTTTCCATTTTTTACTTTGAAGAGGCAGGTGAGTGGTTCCCTGCTGTCTCCTTTGTGAAAGAGAGACCTTATTATCCCGTCTTTGGAAGGTCCATCAAGGATGTTAGGACCTGATTCTTTGAAGAAAGGGAAAACTTTGCCAATTAATTCGTAGACATCGTTTTTAGCGTCCATCCGGACACCTCCATGATTTTTTGTTCCCATTAGGCTGGAAACGTGCCCTTACTCTGTAATCAGAGCGCCTTGCCCATCCGGGTAAGTTAAATAATATATACTTATTTTCATAAAAAAGTCAATCTTTTTTATAAATTAGAAATTTGTTTATATTATAAAATATTTTATTTTCTCCAGAAATCCAGTTGAAAAAATTTTTCTAATGTTTATTATAAAAAAATGAAGTATTGATTAAGTATTTTTTGGTTTAGGCAGGATTTGAGAATCCATGACAATAGAGGACTTTATTTTTGTATAGAGCAGTCTAGACAAGTGCTTCCTATTTTTGTATTTGATGATAATATCCTCAAAAATTTCCCGAACAAAGATAATAGACTTGGATTTCTTGTAAGTGCTTTGCAAAGTTTGGATTCTAAACTAAAAAATATCTGATGAAATCTACATATCAGAAAATGAAACCCTGAAGAAGTTTTTCTCAAATTTTT
>CALFEN010000078.1 GCA_937950065.1 uncultured bacterium
CCAAAAATTGAATCAAAAATTAAAAAGGACATGCTTGCCAAATCACCATCATCATTCCTGATTTCGATTCCGCAGTCATACTATGTTGTTTTTTGATTTGATTTTTTGCAAAAAACTCTGGTATTCATCGCCAATATAGTTGGGGAAATCTCATCATCACTCATACTCTCTCCTTACTTCAAATTCTACGATTTGAGGCAAACTTCAATAGCCTATCAAAGGATTGTCATCTTTTCGCCGAAAGAAATCTCAAGGTGTATATTTGGTAGATATTATGATATTTGGAGAATCAATTTCTTTGAAAGTCTGGTCATAAGTTTTGGGATTGGTTATCAAATCTCAAATCTGTCAGATTCATATAGTCCATGTACGAAAAATCAATTTTTTGTCATATCTTTGGAAGACAGGTAAAAGATTTTGAAGAAGCTGATTGACTTGATTGGAAGTAGTATAAAGTATCTTGGAATAGTAATATTTGGAATTATAAGCTTTTCATCATTCTCAAATACGCATCACTATTCAGGATATTCAAGGCAGATTTTGGAAAATTTCCTCAAAAGCTGATTTATCAAGCTCCTGAAGTTTTGGATTATCTCAGTCTAATTTACCTGCATAATCCTCTATTTTGTCAGTGAAAAACTGCATATCAGTTTTGATATAGACAGATATTCCATTATCTTTAGCAATCTTGATAAGTCTATTATAATAATCTATATAATATTTATTTCTAGCATAAATATCGAAATCTTTGTAAATTCAGTATTTATCTAGCAAAATTAGATGATTGAGATCATCCAAAGCAATAGCATTGTATCATGCTTCTTTAAGATTTTGGACATAAGTTTGGAATCTAGGGATAATTGCTTCAAACTGTCATGTATCAACAAAAGGAGCAACATCGCTATCAAGCTGCTCAAAAGGAATATTGGAAAAATGCTTTATCTCTTTTTGGGAGTCAAAAAAAGGTGCCAAACCATCGGACATCCTGATTTCCAAGTTTTGTGCGGACACGAAGTTTAGCAGAAAAAAGAAAATA
>CALFEN010000079.1 GCA_937950065.1 uncultured bacterium
TTGGATTAGGCTCGTTCACAAACCATTATATATTCTTGATTTTTGTTTTGTGAATGTGTATATATATATTATGATTGATTGTATGATTTGTAGACATATACTCCAAAAACAAGGAACGACTCTCATCGCTTCTAGCGATACCGCTGATATTCCTAACTCACATAGTTTATGGATACAGCTTCATCAGATGATACTCCAAAAAAGATTTAAAAAGTAAACTAAGATAAAATGGTAAAAAAGATTGCAATAACCTACCCACAGCTCAAATCCGACAAATGAACGGCTTGTTTATGACAAAATAGACAATTCCAGTGGTTCGCTTCAGACCCTACATATATCTTTCCTGTGATACCTGCCTATGCAGCGTCACTGCTCAAAGACAGATGATACAATGTTCTACGATTTGATGCTATCGCCGAAGAAATAGCTTATGAAGACTGGTTTAGACAAATGGTTGATTTTAAGCCTGACATCATCGCTATGGAAACCAAAACTCCGACAGTCAAGATGATGCGGGAAATCATAGACGAACTCAAAGCCAAACTTCCTGACACAAAAATAGTCTTGATGTGAGACCATATCACAGCTATGCCAAAGGAATCTTTTGATAACTGTAAAGTGGATTATTGTCTTTGTTGATGAGATTATGATTTTGGTCTGCTAAATCTAGCTGAGCATCTCAACTGAGCAGAAGAACTAGAAAGCTGATGGCGATATAAAGACGCAGAAGAGATAAAAAACTCTTGAGAAAAACAAGACTATACTAAACATAATCTCAATGATTTGCCTTTTATTGACAGGGAACTTGTCAACTGGGAAGTTTATGCTTACAAAAACTGAAATTTTAAATACACACCTTGAACATATACTATGGTCGGTAGAGATTGCTGGCATGGTAAATGTACATTCTGTAGCTGGACTACATTTTTCCCATGATGAGCATACAGAACAGTCAAACCTGAAAGACTCATTGAGGAAATTGAAAATATATTAATACCACTATGAATCAAAGAAATATTTGATGACAGCGGTTCTTTCCCAACAGGCAAATGGCTGGAAACA
>CALFEN010000080.1 GCA_937950065.1 uncultured bacterium
GAGAACCAGAAGAAAAAAATAAACAAAGTTTTAGTGTTCCAGATGTTTCCAAGAGATACATTTACTACAAAAAATCCGAAGTCCAAAAAACCTTTAAGAATATCTGATTTGAGGAAATATATTTTTCTCAATCCTATTACAAAAACAGGGACAACTGGTTACGTTTCATATTCAAGAAAAATTAATCTATATGTATTTATTATCAATTATTATCAAAATTTCTAAAGAGAAATTTCTATCCCGAGTTTCTCTTTCAAATTTATAGCAAAATCATAAACTACTTTTTCTGCAGGGTCTTTAGTTTTTCAAAAAGAATTTATTATGTAGAATAAAAATTTTTTTGTAAGTCATTTATTTCATCACTCTATAAATCACTGTAAATCATATTGTAATAAGTCATCACTACGATGTTTTGTAAGTCTATATACAAAATGTTTCAAAATATGAGAATTTTTTATTGACACACTCAATTGTCAATTCTTCAATTCTCCTACAGACAAAGACAATATTTTATCACATTCTGATTTTAGTAGTGATGGAGAACGTCTTATAATATTTTCAAACAATTTATTTTCCAATACAAAAAATCAAAATATAGACATATTTTCTATCAAATATTTATCATCTTCACTTATATTCTTATTTTTAAAAACCCCATCAAAATTATCTCATATCTCATTCAGTATCACAAATAACTTTATCATATCATTATTTTCTATAGCTTCTTTTACCTCCAAAGCATAAGGATAAAACAATGGTTCTCTAAATATTACTTCATAAAATTTTTGACATTGGACAATCTCGGATATATGCTGTCATATTATCATAAATTCTTCTGAATCCAAAGGAGGAATACTTTTTCAGAAAAATCCAAAAATTCAATCTAGTTCAATTTCAAAATCTTCAGCCTGCTTTTCTATCAAGAACATATCATTTTCTCTAATACGATTCAAAATATCTATGATAGGTTCTAATTTTTGTACAATACTCTGTACAGATAATATAAAATTTTCTCTAAATTTTGATAATTGCTCATCTCACTGCCCATCTACAAATAAATTATTCTCATCTTTCAATATATTATTTAAAATGTTAAATATCTTCTTTAAATCATTTGTTTCAAATGCCTTCTTAATTTGAGGGGAAAGATGACCAAATCAATCATAAGTTGTTATGATAATATATGTCTGTGTAGACATTATTTCTGTGCAAATTTTTTTTATAATATCCCGACATTGTTTAGGATTATCAGCACATAGATCAAAAAGAGTTTGTCAAATACATGATTCACTTTGTAATTTTTCATTCTCCAGTCTGGTTATTATACCGTCTAATTTCGCAACATCTTTTGCAGGAACTGTAATTTTCATTTTTTATAAAACTTCAATTTAAATATTTATATCAAATTTTTTTGATATAGTCAGGAAATATTGATATGCAAGATTTCATAGGTAATCAAATGATTTTACATTCTCAAATCTAGATTTTAAATTACTAACAATGAGAAACACTCTATCTCTGGCTGGTAGCCTAACATTATCTTCTATACTAGTATTGTGATGGACATATTCCATTACTATATTTTCAGCCAATACTTGGGATAAATTTATATCTTCTGCATTCATCTCACTGATTTTTCTTATCTCTGTTTTTATAACAACTCACAACAGATTTAATACCCTTGAGTTCAAATTTATAGCACGATCTTTTATATTTTGCAATAAGGTTATCTCTTTAGAAGATAGCTT
>CALFEN010000081.1 GCA_937950065.1 uncultured bacterium
TTACAGGCGTTTGATTACTATCCAATATCATTCAAAGTTTATCTCATTTGGTAGAAAAATATCTATTGGAATAATCCACTGCATTTACGACGCTAGGATTATATGCAGTCTCATTTTCATCAAATCATCAAATCTGATATTTTTTGTATGAAGCATCTACATAATAAAGATAATATTCTTTATCATTTGGATCCTTCGGAGCGATAGATATGTTTCATACAATATCTTTATCACTTTCTCAGAATATTCACTGATAACCTAGAATTGTTCAGCTTGAACTTATAGTTGCATAACTCTCAGGCATCGGTAATCTACTGGATTCAGTAAGATAGAGTTGCAACGAAGTCTGCAAAGCAGACAAATCACTGGCTCTACTGCTATCTCTGGCCTTACTGAGCCATTTGGTAAGCAGCAAAAATGCTGTCACTGCAAGGATAGCAATGATAGCAATCACGATTATCAGCTCAACTAATGTGAATGCTTTCCTAAAACTTTTTTTCATTTTTTAAAAATTGATATAAATATATATATTTTATATAATTCATATCCATTTTGCAAGTTTATTTTTAAGATTTTTTTATTATCTCATTTATAACAGTTTTTAAGTCATCCATTAAAACCTCAACGGATTTTTTGGTTTCAAGGTCTTTTATCTGAACCACGTTCTTGGCAAGTTCATCGTCTCAGATAAATATTCAAATTTTGATATTTTTAGATTCAGCGTATTTGAATTGTTTATCCAGTTTAGCTTTTCTATAATAGACTTCTGTTGAAATTCAGTTTTTTCTCAAACCATCGGCAAGCTCCAAAACTTTGTTCTGTGCATTTGGAGACATATTAAAAAACATAACATCGACAAGACTTTCCTTATTGTTCAAAAGTCCGAGTTCATCAAAAATTCCGAGAAGCCTACTGAGTCAAATGCTTCATCCAAATCCTCAATATTCAAGTCATTTTTTATCATTATTCTGTCTGATGAGTCAGAGAAGTTTTTCATATTTTCATCAGCTGCATATACTTCCAAAATCTTTGTGTCAGTCAACAAAAGTCTCTAAAACCGTTCAACTATAATACTCAAGTCATCTAACTATGAATGGATCAAATACTACATTAACTCACATTTTTTTGAGTCATTCTATTACATACTTTATTTCATATAGAGTTTGTTTGAACTCATCGTCCATACCATCCATACTTACAAGTCTATCCAGAATATCAGTATTCAAAAAATTTAAGATAAGACTTTCTTTTCACTCTGCAATCGATGTAAGAGTAAACTCAAATTTTTCTCTGGAAATCTTGTAATAATCGTCAAAAAGTTTGAGAAGCTGATGCTGTTGTTCTTCAT
>CALFEN010000082.1 GCA_937950065.1 uncultured bacterium
CGAGATAAGCTAGTGACTGGAGTTCAGACGTGTGCTCTTCCGATCTCTCATCACCCAAAAAATTTAATATCATAGCCAAATTCGTAGCCAAATTTTTTGTGAGCAACGTAGTCAAGCTTGTCAAAATTATCTCATATTAAATCTTTATTCCTATCTACTCGTCTGCGAAGTCGTAAATGATCTCCACAGGAAATGTCCAACTTGTCTAGTTTATAATTTTCAAAAATTCGATTTATTACACCGAGAAGCAAGATTTCATCTCCAAGGTTTTTGTATCAATAGTATCCTTTCAAAAGCCCTTTCATTTATTATTTTAGTAAATTTATAAAATCGTTATATGTCTGGATAAAATAAAATTCAAGAATATTATCAAAAATGCTTGAAAACAAACTCTCAATATTGTCTGTCTGATAAGACTTAAAAAGAGTGTTAAAATGATTCTGCCCGAGTTTAGTGCCCGATAAAGAATTATCTTTTATCTTCAATAGTTCTATTTTATAAAAGTTGTCTATTTTTTCAAATCAATTTTGATAGTAAATTGAGTTTCGATCACTTTTGAGAGAGGAAGAAAATAGATTTAAACAAACTTTAGTTAAATTTAATTCGTTTTCTGTTTGTTGCAATTTCTGTTTTAATGATTTATTTTCTTCCTGCAGGGCATTTGATTTGGTAGACAAACTAGACGTTGTTTTCTCTTTATCTTTAATTTGAGTATTCTTATCTTTTTTATTCTCCTTATCTGTAGAAAAGACACTCGGAACCTGCAAAATATTGGAGTGACTACCCTGTCCAAGTATGTGCACAATCCCAGGATTAGCTTGAATTCAAGGTAAAATATTATTGGACGAGTATGTATTGACAGACTTGACAATAACGTCATCCCCTCTAAATATCTTCTCAAAGCTGTTTTTCTTATCAGTGGACACAACATCTTGTTTAGTGATTTGGAAATTGTCCACAACTACTCCATCAATAAAAAGTTTGATGTCAATAGCAGAGTCGTCAGAGATAGACAATCATTTTTTGTCTAGAATTTCTACATCATTTATTCTGATATTCCAGTTATCTCATATTATTATACATTTTTTAGCAGGAATGTAAATATTCTTTAAATCCAACATCTTGGCCTTTACTCCAGAAAGCTCTACATCTCCGCTAAAATCTTTTATATCATTATTATATATTTCTATCCGTTCATTTTTACCGTAAGGAAAGACCTCTGTTATTCTCAAGTCCGCGGCTTTCGAAATATTTGTAAATAAAAATATTATAAACATTATAGTAAAAAAATTTTTTACCTGCAGTGTAAGACGGCTTTTAAGCTGATATTCCGATTTAGACAGGGGAGTCGTGGTTCCTGACCATAACTTGACTATATTGTCTTTTGATATTTTATTAAATAATACTAAAAACGCTTTGAAAAAGGAATTTTCTCTTAAAAACAAAAGTAACTTTTTTTTAATTTTTGGATGTATCATTTAGTATGTCATCAATTATAATTTTTTTTACAGAATCAAGATTCACTTTTTCTTTAAAATCTTTTTTGTATCAGACAAGATCGTGTAAAGTCAATCTTATATTTTCTTTTAATTTATCGTCCTGCAGTATCAATATATCATCAAAATATTTTTGATAATAAAGTCCATTGTAATACTGATGATTTCATCAGGTATAGGGTAGCGGCACGATTATTGATTTCAAGCCGAAACTTTTTTGTTCTGCCAAAAATGTAGCGCTTCCGCGTGTGATAGCCATATCTCATATTGAAAATAAATATCATATTTCCTTTTGCTTGACAAAGTCAAATGTTTTTACGTTGTCGAAGCTGGCAAAGGATCTCCCAAGATCCGTATTTTGAGTGCCCAAAACTATAAAAAAATTAAATTTCTCAACAAGGGCAGTGTCTGTTTCCAAAATTTCCAGAACTGACTCATACACAGTTTTGGATCACTGGGATCCTCATACACATACTATATTAGTTTTATTTAAATCAAAGGTTGATAAGTCTATTTCATTTGGTTGAAACTGGATAAGCTCATCTCCAAGTATTTGTCCAACTTGTCTAGATCAAGGGAATACGTCAGGAAATCAAGAGTATATCACACTTGCAAATTTGGAGGCAAGTTTGTTTGCAAGACCTGGCACAATATCTGATTCGTGCATATAAATTTTTTTCCTGAGTATTCGTCAGGCTATCACAACAGGACCAGCTACAAAGCCTCATTTACAGAAAATCACATCTACCTTGTATTTTAATAATAAAAAAACACATTGAAAAATCCCTGCAAGAAATATAAACATATCCAAAATATTCTTAAAAATTGCTCAAAAGCTTTTTTCTCTTCTGATTTTCCCGGAGAAAATAGGCACAAACTCTAGGTTTTGATAATTTAATCATTTACAAATCCTGTCTTCCAGAGAATTTTTTAATCAAAACCACAAAATCTTGTTGAATTTTTTGGAAACTTCATTATTCTTATATATATATTCTATCAAAGATTTTATAGGAAAGACATGTCCTCATGTTCATCAACCTGTAAAAACTATATTTACCATAATACGATTTGTTTATATAAAAGGGTGGTTAGCTCAGCTGGCTAGAGCGTTTCGTTGACATCGAAGAGGTCGGAGGTTCAAGTCCTCTACTACCCAGACTTGCCTTATATTACTGAATTTACAAACTTTTTCAATAAAATAATTTATCTAAATGCAAAAAATAATTCTTGCCTCATCTTCTCCTAGGAGAAGAGAGATTTTGAAAATTCTAGGAATCAATTTTGAGGTAATTCCAAGTAATTTTGAAGAAAAAATCAAAAAAGGTTTATCCCCTGAAAAAATAGTAGAAACTCTTGCCCACGGCAAGGCTCTAGATATATTGTCCAAGTATCACGACGCTATAATAATATGAGCAGATACTATATGTGTTTTTGAAAACAAGATAATAGGCAAGCCCAAAGATTTGGCACATGCTGAAAAAATGATCTATTCTTACAGCAATAAAGCTATGGACGTATTTACATGAATTTGCGTGATAAAAGATGAACGTGTGATAAATTACGTAGAGGAAGCCACTATCTATTTTGGAGAGATTAGCAAACAAGAAGCCAAAGACTTTGTAAATAAAACAAATCCTTTGGACAAAGCAGGTGGTTTTGGAATACAGGAGCTTGGAGGAATCTTGGTAAAAAGAATAGACGGGGATTATTATAATATTGTATGACTACCGCTGTTTGGGCTATATAATATATTAAAAAATCTGTGAGTTAAGATACTTTAAAACACACATTATGTGCTATAAATAAAAGGTAAAGAATAGAAAATATTTAGACAACGACTGTGCACTCACATAGTCAGTGCCAAAAAATTTTTTTTAATTTAATATTGTAAGTTAAAAACGATATACAATCCTAGAATTTAATATACAATAAAAATAATGGCTATAATATTCGTAATTATTCAATTTTATATATCATTTAAATATTATTTATTTTTTTTTAATCCATTGTTGTGCGACAAAGTCGTGAATACATACGAAATAATTGTAGTTTTAATTATCTTGATCATTGGCTATCTGTCTGTGTTATACCTACTTATAAAAAAACAGATAATTAAACGAGATATCTGATATGTCATTCCTATCAAATCTGATATCTTTATAATAAAATATATTGAATTTTATAAGTATAATTTTATAATATATTTAAATTACATATTCTTTCTGCTAGAATGTTTTTATTTTAAGTGAGAATCATGTGATATAGATAACAATAATTGTCTATACTGAATAATATTTGTATATATAGTTCTATATCCTTTATTGTTTGTGTATTATCTATGGAAAAACATTAGAAGTAGACACAACTAGACATAAATTTTTTGCTATTTTAACTGTATTATAATAAGCTTTATCTGTAATCTCGCTAAAAATGGATAGACATATGATAATGGCAACTGCATCTATATTGCTGCAAAAAAATCAAAAAATATTACTTTTACGCAGGAAAAACACTAAATATATGGATGGATATCGATGATTGCCTGGAGGGAAACTAGAACAATGAGAAGGATTTTTGAGCTGTGCAATCAGAGAAGTAAAAGAAGAAATCGGTATAAAATTAAATATTCAAGAGATTAAATGACCTTTTTGGATTTATAAATCTCCAAATATTATTATCTGTTTTTGGAAGAGCGTTGAACGAATATGAAAGGAAAAAATTTGAGAACCCGAGAAGTGCAGTGAATTAAAACGATTTGATATACAAGAGTTATCACAAGATATATTGCCGGATCATAAGCTCGCAATTGATATGATAAATAAATGAAAAAATTTTTTAGAAATATGATTTTAAAATGAATATAGTAGATAAAGTTATCAAAAAAACTTACAGAGGAATAGACAACTTTGACATGATAAAAAAAGGTGATCACGTTATGATAGCTGTATCATGAGGCAAAGATTCGCTAGCAATGCTAGAGATTATTACCCACCTGCAAAAATACTCAAGTCTTGATTTCACCATCACAGCAGTATATATTATCCCGGAAATACCAGGGATTACCGTATTATCAGAACAGATAGAAGAAGTTTTCAAGAAATATGGAGTAAACTATATTATCCAAAAGATGAATATTCCTGCCGATTCCAAGCTTAAACAAGGCATCGAAGAAGCCAGAACTTGTCAGTGGTGCGCATACAGTAGGAGGATAGCTCTTTTTAAAATAGCAGAAGAGATAAAGGCGGATAAAATAATCTATGCTCATCATCTAGACGATATGGTGCATACTTTTTTTCAGAATATTTATATAGGGAATCATCTCAAACTTATGCTGCCTGTAAACAAAATGAGAAAATGAGATTTTTGGATAATCAGACCTTTTGTATATGTGAGAGAAGAAGAAATTATACTCTTTTGCAAAAGAAAAGACATTAATCCACTAAAAGCCAGTTGTCCATTGAACGATATCACAAATAGAAAACTTATGAAAACAGTAGTGGACAATATAGAGAAAACCTTGCCCGGCTTCGCGGAAAAGGTCTTATATTCTTATATAGAAAAATTCCCTGACGAAATTAATTTTGTAAAATAAAAATTTTTGAGAAGACATTATTTTAATATTGACTTTTAGTTTTAAATAAATATATACTAATAAATTTTTAGTAATTTAATTTAAATATAAATGGAGAAATGATTACAGATTGACGGTGCTGCCGCTTATGTTAATTGAGAAAAATTAGATTTAAGCAGTGTCCCTTCTAACGCTCTGCCTTGTAGACTAGAAAATTTAAGAGAAAGAATGAGTGCTGCTGCGATTAACAATTTACAATTGGCTGACCAAGAAAGTGCAGATATTTTTGATCTCTCAAGAAATTATAATTATTCCGAAAAACCTTATAGAAGACTTATGGAAGGTCTTAGTATTTTTTTAGGGCTTACTCTATACACAAATTATTGATTCAAGAAAAAGTATGCAAGTATATAGATACCACTCACGACGCCTTGGAAACTGCAATATCTATGTCTAGAGCCGCAGCAACACATTCAGTAAAGAAATATTGGACGGACAAAATATTTGAGATAGCAGGGGATTTAAAGTCTATGATTGAAAGATGAAAACAAGCTCAAGACAAGTAAAATTTTTTAATATTATAAAAATATAAATATGGCTAAATGATTAGAAATCAATGGAGATAGAGTATTTATTGATTGAACAGAAATGCCTATTGATCGTCCAAGGCTTATGCTAAATAGTGATGAAGCTAAAGAATTAGAAAAAATCAAAGAAACATTACGTGAAAAAGCTTTATATATCTTGTCATTAGACAAAGTAGAAAATGCTGATGTTTTCCATATCCATAACTATGAACCTTATGGAACCATATATAATAATATATCCCTTATTTGAAGTTTCTTTTCAAGTTATTTTATACATAAAGTATTATTAGATAAGCAACAAAAAATAGATACTAAATATGCGTATGAATCTATAAATATTGCCGTATCATTAAGTAAATTAGCAAAAATCCCTTTAGTAAAAAAATACTGGGTCAATAAAATAGCAGAGATCGCAGAGGATTTAAAAAATATACTTGAAGAATGAGAACAAGCTCAAGACAAGTAATTTTATATAAGTTAAATTTTTGGAGAAATGAATGAGTCTACATGATTAAAAATAGAGTGAGATAAAGTTTTTATTACATGAAGACAAGTAGATTTTAGCTGACTGCCTCTAAATTTTTATAACTATTCAGATCAAATCATAAGAGAATTAAAAGAAAATCTGCTTGAAAATCTTACAGCAGCAAATCAGGAAAGCTCTTTAATATTTGATGTTTTTAATAGTTATGAGTACCTATGAAGAAGCTGACAGCATGTTATTGCTATGATTTTAGAATTTTTCAAAAAATATTCTATGCATAAATTGCTTTTAAAAAATAAAGATTTCAATATAAATTATGCTAAAGAAGTTAAAGATATTGCTGCAGAATTGGCTAAGGTAAGTAAAGAGCCTGAGGTAATGATATTTTGGGCGTTAAAAATAAGAGAGGCAGCAGAAGACTTGCTCTTTGCCATTGAAAAATGATATTACACTTTGGATAAAGAATAGTTTTAAATTAATGTTTATAGCAGATTAAGTTAAAAAAAATGAATACTATCAATATTGTTCAATCTGTTTTGGACAAACTAGACAAATGTATAAAAATTGACTGAAAAGGATTAAAGCAGATTTTAAAATGCATACCAAGGACTTGAAAATATGTTAGGATTTTGAAATACAATTTGGATTTACCTATTCAAAATCTTTATGATCATATTTTGTCATTAGCTTACAACAGCGACATTCTTAACAATATTTACAGCGACTATATTACTGATTTAGAAATGTTTGCATATATGATAGCGTTCCACGATCTGCCAGAAATATATATTTGAGACGTGCCGGATTTCACGAACCAGCAACTTTCAGGTAATTATTACCTTACCAAAGAACAAAAAATAAATCAAGAAAATAAAATAAATCTGCAAATCTACGATATGCTGCAGGACATGGAAAAAGCTGCTTTCCATAAATTAATTTTGAATAAGGATTTCAAACCAGAACTTGAGAAATATTTTGAGTTTATAGATAAATCCGAACCTATACTTTCTGTGTGGAGATATGTTTTTCAGTTTAGACAAAATATTGATATAAATCTTTTTTTAGATGCTATGACAGATTTTTTTGATAATCCCAAACCAAAGACAAAAGCTATTGATCAAGATAGTTTTGATTTTCTTGATTTTTTACAGAGAAAAAGTAATATTAAAATATACTATGAACTTTGAAACGAAAGTTTTCCTGATATATGAAAAATAAAGAATGAAGTCTTTGAGAATCTAATAGAAAATAATAAAATCTGCTTCTTATAATAATCCAAATTATTTTCTATGTTTTTAAATTACTAAATCTTTCTTGTAATCCAAAAGAGTTTTTTCACCAACAAGTAGTGTTTGCAGTCATAATTCCTGTGCAGGTTTGATATCTTTTTCAAAACTGTCTCAAACCATTATTATATCTCAATTCTTCTCTTTTAATCTTGAATTCATTTTTTCAAAAATTTCTTTATTTGGTTTATTTATTCATATATTTATATCTCAAGATATTACTATTTCATCAAAATATTTCTCAAGTCAGGCTTTTTGAATAGATAACCTCTGTAAATCACTTGGTCAGTTTGAAACTATTCATAGTTTATAAGATCTTTGGAGATTTTCTAATAATTTATAAATTTCTTTGTCTAATATGTCTATATATGAAATATAATTTACTATAAAATCATTCATGATATTATGTAATTTTTGTAAATTCAGTCAAATCTTTTGAAAAATGTCCGTAAATATATCTATAGTATTATAGCGTCAAGGATTGTTTATTCTCTGACCAAAACAAGCCAATATTATAGTCATATTTTCGTCAGATAAAATTATTTCATATTTTTCAAAAGCAGATTTTAATATAAATTTAAAATCTCAAGTAAATTTAGTTAAAGTTCAATCTAAATCAAATATTACAGCTTTTATCATTTTTGTATATTAAATTTATAAATATTTAAAGTATTATATAAAAATTAATTTTTATTTCAAATAATTTTTTAACATAATATATATTATTTGTTTATATATTAATTAAATATATATATTAATTAAATTTAATAATATTAATAAGAGAAACTTTGTTAACTTTTTGAAAACAAAAAAAAGACTATAAAATTAAATAAAATAGAAAAATAAAAAATGTTGAAATGTTGAAAGTTAGAAAAATATAAATTTTAAGAAAAAAAATATTTAACAACTTAACAAATATTTAACATTCTTTAGCTATAATTAAATTCAAATTATTAATATATTATTATAATTTTTTTTCTTGAAATTGCAAAAATTTTATATAAAAATTTGCTTAAAAAATTATTGTAATAGATAAAATAATCACTATAATAAATAGATTGATACAATAATAAATAAAAATGGATATAAAAATCTGGCAGGAAAAAATCAAACAGAAAGTAAAAAAATGGACTTACAGAGATTTTTTACAAAATATTGCAAGTCTTTTCCCATTAAATCTCTATAAGTATCAAGATCTGATAACAATTTATCCACCAGTGTTTTCCTCACAAATAAAAGTTATAGATTCATCAAATCAGTGAAACATTGATTTAATAACAAAAAATTATGATTTCGGGCATAATTTTTTTTATAACTGGGAGAAATTTTTTTATCAGAATGTTTTCCCAAATATAATAGATTTTGGCAGTAATGAAAATTCAAAATACGCAAACCTTATTTATTGAGTAAAAAATGCTTATTTAACCTATGAATCAAGTCTAAACACAGAAAATCTGCTTTACAGCATTTCTGTCAAGGAAAATTGTAAAAATGTATTAAATAGTGCAATAGTATGGGACAGCAGCGAAAATATATATTTTACTACAGCAGTAATAAAATCTTACAATATTTTTTATAGTAAATATATTCATAATTCAAATAACATATGGTTTTGCAGTAATCTTATATGATGCAGTGAATGTATATTTTGCGATGGACTAATAAACAAATCTTACTGTATAAACAATATTGAATATACTAAAGAAGATTTTTATTCCAAAAAATATGAAATATTAAATAAAAAAACAGAGTTTATGTCTTGGTATAAAAAATTAAAATCTACCGGACTAAATATTTGAAGTTCTAGCGTAGAAGGTAATTTTATAATGGACAGTGAGAATATATCTAATGGATTTGCTGTCTGGCAGGTGAAAGACTGAAAAAATCTTTTTATGGTTTCCGGCACAAAATGAGATACGAATATTTACAGCTGTATGAGTAGTGGCGCTGAAAAATGTAATGATCTTTATGCCTGTTTTGACTGCGGGATATCAGAGAATGTTTACTTTTCACAGCATATAGGTTTTGGTTATAACATTTTTTATAGCTACGACCTTATGTGATGTTCTTATTGTCTTGGTTGTGTTTGACTTAGAAATAAGAAATACTGCATTTTTAATACAGAATATAGTGAAGAAGAACGATATAATTTAGCAGAAAAAATATTTTTGCAGATGGAAAAAGATAATATACTTGGAGAGATGATTCCAAATAGTTTAAATCCATTTTATTTCAACGATACTTTGGCATATATAGTTTGAGATTTTACCAGAGATGAAGCTATTGCTAAATGATATAAACGAAGAGAATATGAGATAAAAGTGGATATACCAGCCTGACTTGAAATAATAGACATAGATAAGCTAGATATTTCTATTTATGATGAAAGTATTTTGAAAAAAGTGATAAAAGATAAAGATTGAAATTATTACAGAATAGTAAATATGGAATATGATTTTCTCAAGAAATATGAACTGCCTCTGCCAGATTTGCACTGGCTGGACAGGATGAAGCTTCATTTTAAATCATTAAATATAAAATAATATAAATGGAAAAACAAGTATACGAGTTTATAGCTGCCCAAACTGGGGAAAAAATTGTTGAACGAAGAAAGTGCCCGGGCTGTGGACAGGAGTTTACAATCACAGACAAAGATTTGGAATTTTACTGTAAAATTTCTCCCGTTTTCAACGGCGTAAAATACGAAATCCCTGCACCAACATTGTGCCCTGACTGCAGAAATCAGAGAAGACTTACCCGAAGAAATGAAAGGAATATTTATAAACGTAAGTGTGATCTTACAGGTAAACCTATAATCTCAGATTTTCATCCGGATAGAGATTATATAGTATATGAGGAATCCCAGCGAATCACAGATAAATGGTCTCCAAAAGATTACGGCAGGGACTATGATTTTGCACGTCCATTTTTCCAGCAGTTTGAGGAGTTATCCAAAAAAGTTCCTTATCCAGCTACCCAGTCTTCTTATAATGAAAATAGTGATTATACAAATCAGACAGGACATCTTAAGGATTGCTATCTTGTGTTTGAAGCTGCTTTTAGTGAGAATTGCTACTATTGAAATGATATATGGACTGTGAAAGACAGTGTGGATAATCTAAAATTAACCAATTCTGAACAGTGTTATCAATGTATAGAATGTTTTAAATGTTATAATGTTAAATATTCTTTTAAGTCTTCTAATTGTTCAAATTCCTGGTATTTAAATAACTGCGACGGCTGTAAAGATTGTTTTGCATGCGTTTGATTAAACAATAAACAGTATTTTATATTCAATGAACAATATACAAAACAAGATTATCAATGAAAAGTAAAAGAACTTTTGGAGGACAGGAAATCTCTGGAAGAAAAGTATAACCAGTTTGTAAAAACTTTCCCATTGAACAGCGTAAATAATATTTGATCAAATAACGTATTTGGTAATAATATCATAGAAAGTCATAATATCTTTCAGAGTTTTGATATAGTATGATGTGAGGATTTGAAATACTGCCATGGAGTAAACGAAACCAAGGAAAGTATAGATTATAGTTTGTGGTGAACATTGTCAGAAAGGATATATGAATGTATAAGCGTCTGAAATACCGCTTATTCTATATTGTTTGGAATAAATAATTTTGATAATATATCCAATCTTATATATTGTCTAAACTGCAGATTTTGAACAAAAAACTGCTTTGGCTGTGTCTGACTCCACAACCATGAAGAATACTATATACTAAATAAGCAATATACCAAGGAAGAATACGAAAAACTTGTTCCCAAAATTATAGAGCATATGCAAAAAACTTGAGAACGATGAGAATTTTTTTCGGCAAATATTTCACCGTTTGGATATAATGAAACTGTAGCAAATGAACATTTTCCGTTGTCTAGAGATGAAGCCATTGCCAGATGATTTAAGTGGGAGGAAAAAGAATATCTGATAAATATACCGGACTGAATAGAATTAGTAAAATGACAAAATTTACCCGACAATATAAGAGATGTGAATGATGATATACTCAAAAAAGCTATTGTCTGTGAAATAAGTTGAAAACCGTTTAGAATAGTCAAGTCGGAACTTGATTTTTATCGCAAGCATAATTTACCGCTTCCACGTAAGCATCCAGATATCAGGCATTTGGAAAGATTTAAGAAAAGAGCTCCTAAACAACTTTATTTGAGAACTTGTGATAACTGCGGTAAGCAGGTAATCTCTGTTTATCCGCAGAACAGTGAATTCAAGGTCTACTGCGAGGAATGTTATAACAAGGAGACCTATTAAAAAACTTTGTAAAAGCTAAAAGACGGAAAGTAAAAGTCGTAATGCGACAACTATTGTTTATTGCAGGAACAAAGTAAAAAGCAATTAAAAATGAAACAGGCATTGCTTGTCACAATATGTCCGTGTCAACGGCACTTGTATTTTTTTGTGCATGGACAGAGTAAGATAAAGAATTTATTTTAGAAATAAAAATAATGGAAAAACAAGTTTACGAGTTTATCTCTGCCCAGACCGGGGAAAAGATAGTTGAACGAAGAAAGTGCCCGGGCTGCGGACAGGAGTTTGCAATCACAGACAAGGATTTGGAATTTTATTCCAAAATTTCGCCCATTTTCAACGGCACAAGATACGAAATCCCTGCGCCAAAGTTGTGCCCTGACTGCAGACAACAGAGAAGACTCGCACGAAGAAATGAGAGAAAACTTTATAAACGTAAATGCGACTTGACAGATAGAACTATAGTTTCAATATATGCTCCGGAGTCTCCTTACAAAGTCTACAATCAGCCTGATCGATGGTCAGACAAATGGAATGCTATGGATTACGGCAGGGACTTTGATTTCACTCGTCCATTTTTCCAGCAGTTTACAGAGCTTGCAAGAGATGTTCCCAAAATTTCTATGTATAGAGATCTTACTATGGAAAATTCTGATTATGCCAATTACTGACAATATTCCAAAAATTTATATTTATGTGTAAATTGCTATCATCTGGAAGATTCTTATTATTCTACTTCTTGCTTTCCTCTTTTGCACGAGACAGAAACTACCAATATAGATTGTCAGGACTGTTCAGATTCCAGCGATATATACGACTGTGTAAGTATCAAAAATTCCCAGAAATGTTTTTTTTGTACAAATATAGAAGATTGCTACGATTGCCGGTTTTGCGATGAGATTATATGATGTTCTTATTGTATCTGCAGTACAAATAAAAATAATTCAAAATATCTATTTTTAAATAATCAGGTCTCGCCTGAAGAATTTGAAAATATTAAAAAAAGACTTTTGGAAGATAAAAACTTTTTTGATGAAACTTCTGGAAAATATAATGATTTGAAGAAAAGCTCTTTTTACAGAGCTGATCACAATACACAAAGCGAAAATGTCTCTTGAGATTATATTATAAACTGCAAAAATGTTCATTATAGTTTTTTTTCATGAACTACAGAAAATGCTAAATTTATCTATACTTCAGGATATTTTGCTAAAAATATGTATGATGGAATGAATTGTTGATGATATTCAGATTTGGCATATGAATTGCTGCATATTCATCTGTGTTTCAAAAGTGCTTTTTTGATAGATGTAGACGACTGTAAAGATAGTTATTACTGCTATCAGTGTTATAATAGTTCAAACCTGTTCGGCTGCGTATGACTTCGTGATAAACAGTATTGTATCTTTAATACACAATACACTAAAGAAGATTACGAGACTCTCATTCCAAAAATAATAGAGCATATGAAAAAATATTGAGAGCGATGAGAATTTTTTCCGGTAACTATTTCACCGTTTGGATACAATGAAACAGCTGCTAACGAGTTTAAGCATCTAGATAGGGAAACTGCACTTTCTGCGTGATTCAAGCGAATGGATAAAGAATATCCGATAAATGTGCCGGACTGAATTGAGTTAATTCGTGCACAGGATTTATCAGATAATATTAACGATGTAAGTGATGATATACTAAAAAAAGCTATTGTCTGTGAGGTAAGCTGAAAACCGTTTAGGCTTATAAAATGAGAACTAGATTTTTACCGCAAGCACAATTTGCCTTTACCAAAACATCATCCAGATATCAGACATCTAGAAAGGGTGAGTCAAAGGTCTTCAAAACAAATTTATCTTAGAACTTGCTCTAATTGTGGAAAGCAGATAATTAGTATTTACCCCGCTGACAGCGAATTTAAAGTATATTGTGAAGATTGCTATAACAAACAGAGTTATTAAATATTGCTGTCGTTCGAAGTTTTAAACATGTATCTTTGTCTCTAGTTTTTTAAGGCGTACACAGAAAGATAATTATAAAAAGCTAAAATAAATGATTTATAAAAAAGTTTTTTGATTTGTTAAAAAACATTTGAAAAAGATATAGATATCTATATTATTTTTAGGGAAATTTAATATATAAGAAGCATATTATGACTATAAACGTAACAACTATATGATGATGAACAGGTTCTTACCATATTTTGCCAAGTCTCAAAAACATAAAGGACGTGAAAATTTCTGCTATCGTGACAATGGCAGATGATGGAGGCAGTGCCTGAAGACTCAGAGATGAATACGGAATTCTACCGTCAGGCGATGTAAGAAAAGCTATTTTAGCTCTCAGTGATGAAGAAAAAAAATCTTTGTTAAGACAACTTTTTAACTACAGGTTTACTTGATGAGGTCTTGGAGGACATAATCTTGGTAATCTTATAATGATGGCTATGGAAGATATAGCCTGAAGCTATCCCAAAGCCATAAATCTATTGGAAGAACTTTTTGAAATACATGGTAAAGTCTATCCTGTAAGTCTGGAAAAAATACGTTTGCTCGCTAAACTTAGTAATGGCAAATACATAGTCGGAGAAAAAAATATTGATATTCCAAAACATGATTGAAGTTTGAAAGTAGAACAGCTTTTTGTCTTAAAAGAAGGATATGCCAAAGCTATCGCTGAATTAAATAACTGATGAATAGATATTTCCGAATTTAATGATCTTTTGAGTAAATTTATTTCGGACAAACCCAAAGAAAACCCAAAGATAGGAGACTTATTATCTCAGAGTGATTATATATTGTTTTGTGCAGGTGATTTTTTGAGTTCAATTATCCCAAATATGCTTGTATGAAATATGAGAGAACATATTATAAATTCCAAAGCGAAAAAAATAATACTGATAAACCTTTTTACAAAATATGGAGAGACCAACGGATTCACAGTTTTTAAGTATATCAAGGAATTTGAAAGATATATTGGTAAAGATGTTTTTGATTATATACTTGTGCAGGACTGGGACAAATATCCTATATCCGGAGAAGTCTTGGAAAAATATCAACTGGAAAGAAAAGACATCGTCAGAGTAGATGTAGAAGATCCTAGACTTATCAAAGCTGATTTTGTCAAACAGTCTGATATGGCAAGACATGATTACAAAAAAGTGGAAAAAGTTTTATCCCAAATTATAGTTTAATTTATGCAGAAAATCGGAGAATGAAATAGATGAGAGGTTTTTTTGACAATTAAAGATTGAAAGAAAATAATTATAAAAAAAGCATTGGATAATTCAAAAAAAGCAAGTATACAGAGAGAAATAAAAATACTGCAAAAAATAAATAAACTTGGTATAAAATTTGTGCCGAAAATACTTAATTTCGGTGAAAATTATTTTGAGGAAGAATATATAGACTGAGAGAGATTTGACAAGATCTTTAAAGAATCTGATATAAAAATAAGAATTAAGTTAAGCAAAAAATTACTGCAAAATTGCTACGAACTTGATAAAATTTGAATTGTGCACGGAGAACTTGCAAGACCTTATAACAACGTATTGGTCAGATGAAACGATGTTTATATTATAGATTTTGAAAGATGACATATCAGTGAATTTGGCGGCAAGAATATGAAAAACTTTGGACAATGGCTCAAAAACCAATGATTTCTCACAATAGCAGAAGCAAAGAAATTATGAGAATTTGAAAATATAGACGAGATTAAAAAATTTATTTATAAGAAACTGGATATGAAAAATAAAAATATTGTAAAAATCGTCGTATCTCTTGTATGATTATTAGCGCTGGATCAGTTAACAAAATATATTTTTTTTGATCAAAAAATTTTAGCAAACTTTTTTGTTTTTCAGCCTGTGTTAAATAAATGAATAGCCTGGTCTATTTCTATTGATTATTTTTTTGTTTATATTATTTCTATTTTGGCTTTGTTTATATTTGCTTATCTGTATTACAAAAAAAGTATATGATTTTGGGAATTTATACTGTTTTGTGCAGGAACATTGGGAAACTTGATAGACAGAGTTTTTCTTGGATGAGTAAGGGATTTTATAGATCTCAGACACTGGCCTGTTTTTAATTTCGCTGATATGTATCTGACTTTCGCAGTATTTCTACTTATATACAAGGAATTTATTACGCACAAAAATAAAAAATAGAACAATTGATATTTGAATTTAAGAAAAAACATATATAATTGATTGTTTTTACTTTCCTAATGAGAAGATTATTAAGAATAATTTATTATTCAGATTGTTGCAAAAAGATTATTTACGATTTGTTCGTGATTTTAAAAAATATTTATAACTTAAAGAACTGTTATGAAGAAAGAATTATTTGAATTTAAAAAGAAATCACAGGATTTCATAGTGGAAGAAATTTTGCCATGGGAATTAAACTGAAACGGTGATGTTTTGTTTGTTTATTTTGAAAAAATAAATGCAAACACTATGGACGTTGTAGAGTATCTATCTATTGAATTCAAGGTTTCTCAAAAATCTTTTGGAATATGATGACTCAAGGATAAAGATGCGATAACAAGACAACGGATATGTGTATACAAATCGCTTTTGCAAAAAATATGAGGAGAATCTAGATTTTTAGATACTTTGGCAAAAATAGTAAGGATAATAAAATATGACTGGCACAACAAAACATTAAATCTTTCTGAAGAGATAAAGAATAAATTTTATATCAAGCTCAGAGGGAAAAAAACTTTTTCCCAGATGGAAAAAGATGAAATAAAGAAAGACGTTTTGGATATTATGGAAAAATGAGTGCCAAATTATTTTTGAGCACAGAGATTTGGGATAAACTATAGAAATATAAATATGTGAAAAAATATTTTGCTTTCCAAACACAGTTTAAAAAATAAGTTTGAAACAAAATTTAAGCTGCAGGCATATGCAAGTTTTCTCTTTAATAAACTAGTAGATTTTAGATTAAGTAAATCAGGAGAACTGCTTGACTGAGATATATTTAAAATATGAAATAATTTCTGATTTTGGGATTTGAACAGCAAAAGCATAAAAGTCTTTGAAAACAAAAGAAACGAGCATTTCTTTTATTTTCCTGATAATATAAGCTCTTTCCAGAATTTAGAAAAACACGATAAAATAACTTTACCAGTCTTTGGATTTAATACTTTACTCTGCAAACCACAGAGCAAAGCAGGTATCATAGAACAACAATTTATTAAAGAATTTAACTTAAATGAAAAAAATCTCAAAATGTTTCAATCTTTGGGAATATATGGTTTGAGAAGGAATTTTTGGCTGCAGCCTGAAGACTATCAAGTAAACTGGAAATGAGATGAAATAAATATAAGCTTTGTGCTTGGTAAAGGAAATTATGCGAGTGTAATAATAGAAAAACTATGGAAATAAACGTTATTTCATTATAAGTTGAGAGAAGAGACATCTTACTATTTAAAATAATGAATAGAAATTTTATAAAGATTCTATTTCAAAGGAAAAGTTTGATCATTCTCAAATTGTGCTTTGTACTGAAATATCAGATCACATATGTTTTACTATTTCTCTGGAGATGCAAAGTCCGAGTCCTGTTCATTTTTGGTTTCTAGTCTGGTTATTGTCTATTTGTCCGAATTTAGTAAAAATTTTTGAAATATCTTTCGGCTCTATTCAAATTCAGGTGTCTATTATTTCTATTTTTGTTTTTTTCTCATTTAGTGCTGTATTTCTCAATATTATATTTCCTCATTCTGGTGTAAATTTGATAGCATTCCCTATAAGATTCATTAAAACCTGTTTTAATTTTACTCTGTCGGCAATAACATATATCTCTTGGTTTGAATTTTGCATTTCAAAATTAACATTTTTTTGTTTTACCAATCATATTATTTCGTTGTTTATCTCATCAAATAGATCTTTAAGATAGATATTTTCATTGTTGAAAGTCATTTTTCATGATTCAAGTTTTGTTATATCTAGCATATCGTTTATAAAAGCCAAAAGGCTTTCTGAATTTTTGTACATTATATTCAAGACATTTTTTAATTCATTTGATATTTCTCCCATATCTCAATCCAAAATCATGGAGAGATATCATTTGATGCTGGACATTGGGGTTCTGAGGTCGTGGGAAACTATTCATATAAAATCATTTTTTAGTTCGTTTATTTTTTTTAGTTCAGTTTTTTCCTGTTGAGCCTGTTTGAGATCTCTGACGTCTATCATCATGCCTACAGTCCCAAAATGTACAGGAATTCAAGTACATACCACAGGAGTTTTTTTTCAAGTTTTGGAAATTAAAGTTCATTCGTAGGTTGAAGTTTCTCATTGGGGTCTCAACTCATTATTGTCTTGAACCGTAGTTCTTGAGTCCTCGTCCCAGAATTTGTAAGATAGCCATCAATATATTTCATCAAGGTCATATTCCACAAGTTCAAGAAATTTTTTATTTGCGTAGATAGTTTTTTCATTGTGATCTCACATCCATATTGCTGCAGGTACCTCTTCTATAACTTTCTTATAAGATTCAAAAAAGTTATAGTGAGTTTTTTCTATTTCCTTGATTTTTTCTCTGACTTCATTTATGTTGTTTTTATATAGTTTTGAGAGTTCTTCGTTCGTGGTATTTAGTAGGTTAGTTAGCCCGTTTATTATAATGTCATCTTGGAAATTCACATTATAAATGGGGTACTCTTTTATTTCATCTGACTCTGACAATATTAGTATAGTAGTGCTAAAGTTTAACATTTCACTGCTTCATATATTGCAAAAGAATTCCGAATATGTAAAAAATCAGCTTGTGTTTCAGTAATTTGCAATATATGAGATCTCTGTTTCTATGTCTTTACCGAGAAAGTCTCTTCTTCATGAGCATGAATATATAAATATCGATTCTATGGGATTATTTCAAATTTTTTGTCCAAAATTAGGAAGGTCTTTTAGTATAGCATTTCTGTCTCCATAGCCAAATTTACAGATATCTCACTCTTTTACATTGCCTGTAAGTAACAAAGATCCATCTTCATTTTTTTGTAGTACGGCACGTGCAATTTCCATATTTCATTTTTTTAACAGCAAAGGAAATTGAGCTCCCAATGAGGGGAGACTATCAGCTAATTCTTGTCATAGATAGTGTTTGTAAATAGTAAGAGCGGATTTTCAGTCTATTTCAAACACTGTGTTTCATTGTGCTTTGGTAATCGTGAGGTCTTTTCATATGGATTTCCAGTTTAGATTGAAAAAATTATTTACTTTTAAATCAGGACTTGTTAGGCTTGCACAAACGATCCCTTTGTCTGTGATATTTTTTCCATCAAAAACATAAGTGGGATTTTGATGTTTGTTGTTTTCTCATGCCTTTCAACCGACTATTGTTATGTCTGGGTTGTGTATATATAAATCATCAAAAATATTTTCTCAATAATTGCTATATCCATCACAAAACAAAATAATGGCTTTTGTGTCTTGAGATATTATTTTTTCTCCTATCTTTTTCGAATCGCCTCTAGGAGTAGAAGCTTCGTTATAGGTTAAAAAAATTGTATTTACAATACTCTTTTCAAAGACAGATATTGATAGTAAGAAAGTATTTTCAAAAATTTGTCAGTTTGAAATTTCTCCTGCAGTTGTTGTTCATATTATTTTGGCGGTAGGCAGTAATTTTGTTATTTCGCTTAAATTTTGAGAAATTAGGTTTACATCTATTATTCAAGAAAAAATTTGTATTAATATGTTATTCTGGTTTTGTAACTTATTTTGTTGGATAAAAAAATTGAAACTATCTGCGTCTTTATAAAAAAAGTTGTAAGTCTTCATTTTTATTTTTTGTATTTGCAATAAATTAATATCTTCTCTGTCAGTCTATATTCACAAATCTACTGACCCCATGAGGCGAATAAAGTATATCGTCTAATTTTCATACTTCCTCTATATTATAATCATCCAAAATAGTTTTGTCAATTCTTTTGTAATTTTTTTGTAAAGCAATATTGTAGTAATCTATAAAATCGTTGATCAAGTTGTATAATAATTCTTTTAGCTTTTTGTTGTCTCAATTTTTCAATAAAACTATAGCCTGTTTGAGAAATTCTCTTATTTCATTATAAAAAACTTCGAATACATATTCTGTTTTGAAAAGATTTTGCAATAATCTTCTAAAGAAATATTCAAATCTAAAAAATTTACATTGAGTTACTTTCTTTAATTTAACTATTTTGTATCCTTTTTTTAATTCAGATTTTTGGTTGAAAGGGAAATATTCATATTTATTTGTTTTTGCGTTGTATATGCCTCTAGAGATTACAGCACAGGTAAAATAGTTGGTTTTGGGATCGAATATAAGATATATTTTTAAATCACCGTCTTTTTTGAAATATTCATAAATTTTATCCAATTCCACAATCCTTGGAATTCATGTGTAAGATTCATGTATCCCGTTCTCTATCATTATGCTGCCAGGTATGCTGTATTTTATATAGTTTGTCAATACTTTGGAGAATTCTTTTGGATAGGTATGAGATGTGGATCTTATTGCAATTTGAAAACTCGGATGTGGTAATTTTCTATAAATTTTTTCGTCAGTGAAATTTCATAGATATATTCTTTCAAAAAATCAAGAAAAAATGCTAGTAAAAATGTTAGGTTTTTTAAGTAATTTAAGGAACTTTTTCATCTTATATTGTCCTGTATTTGACTTTATAAATTCTTGAGAATGCGTAGATAGTCATATCATTTGTTCTTTTGCAAACATTCAAGATTGTACTATAGTATCGTTGATTGAAATATTAAATTCTTCAAATATTTCGTTTATGATAATATCAAAGTTTAACTCTTCTCGCTGTTTTGAGTGTTTCTTTATATACTCTATCTTCATGTATATTTTTTGTCCTATTAATTTTATAATTTCATCAGGAATTTTTAATTTAGACTTTTTTTCAATTTCTTTTAGTCATTTATATAAATTAAAATACAGTTTATCTCATATGCCGTAATAAATCACATCTCTATTTTTTAGGCGGGGACTTGAGTATAATTCCTTTAGTAAATTCCCGTTTCATGCTCATAAATCTCTAAAATAATAATAATTATATCCCATTTCGTTCATAAAAGCTATATGTTTGGATATGATTCCTTCTAGGTCTTGCGTTCATAATATCTCGTTTATCTCACCGATTCCTCTGTCAACTATCCAATCAAAGGAACAAAAATCTATTAGTTTATTTCTAAATAGAGACAAAAGAATTTCATTTCTTTTTTCTCAAGAAAATAAATCAGGATTTCAGGATAATGAATGTCTTGTTGTTCCTAGATATCTTCTCTTGATTAATTCTAGTATGTGTTTTAGATTTTGTTTGTAATCTGATCTTTCGTATTTTAAAAAAGAGGAAATTTGTCATTTATTAAATTTAATTTGGAATAATATATCTCTGAGAAATCATGTTAGTGCAAATATATAAAAAGCATCTCAAATGTCTTTCTTCAATGACTGCACATAGTCAAAATTTTCACATATTCAATAAACATCATCTCCATAATCGTCTTTTAAAAAATCTATAAGTCACGATAAATTTTGTCTGGTGATGTCAACGTCCTCTAATCCTATTTCCGGATGAAATTGTACGCACAGTAAATTTCATTTCCTGTTGCCATATCATATAACCCTATTTGAAACCGAGTCTCTGATTAAGGGAATTATACTTGGTTTCCCTCAAGTTCATAATAAATCTGTACTTACGTGTCATGTTCTAGTAAAAAACGCTGTAAACTCTTCGTTATTTCACTTGTCTTCTAGTCATCATAATAAAAATCTATATATAGCAGGTATGTTTGTATGTGTAGTAATTTTACATGGAAACGGACCGAATTGAGCAAAAGATTTAGCGGTCATAGATATGTTTGGAGTGCAGTCTATATTGTTTAGTATGTTTGCTATGAGTTGAAATCAGAAACAAATTCATATAATGCGATTATTTAAGTCAATCATTCTGTTGTCGTCTATGCTGGCTTTTAGGAATCTTACAAGATCCCCCTGATAATGGGTTAAGTTAATTCAATATGCGTCTTGTAGGCTTCATCATAGTATTATTAAGGAATCTTTGGGATATCCTTTTTCATCAAGCATGTTTTGGGGATTGTCTCCAAAATTATAATCCATAACTTCCATATATTTGTCAGCGTCTTCTCATAATATTTTCTCCAGCCTTTGTATCAGAAAATCATTTGTAAAACAATTATCTTTTATTACTATTATAGATTTTTTTCATCAGGTAATCTCCTTTAATTCGGAGAGCGTCTTTAATAAAACTTTTCTTATCCTATCTAATCTTTTTTCGGAGACTATATAGGAGTTGTCATTTAATTTGACATTGTCTCTTTCAAAGGTTTGGTAAGAGAAATTTTGTATGGCATCAATAATATCTCTTTGGATTATGGGTATTAGTTGCAAAATTTCATGGATGTATGAATAATTTATAGTAGGATTTTTAGTGTTTTTTAGCGGATATAT
>CALFEN010000083.1 GCA_937950065.1 uncultured bacterium
CACTAGAGAGATTAGCTGAACAAGAGGCTGAAGTTCAACCATTAGATCAATCACAGGTCCAGTCGAAAGAATTTCAGTTCTGAGTTACTGAAGAAGCAGTCCCTGCACTACAGAGATTGGAGGTAGGAGCACTGGAAACAGTAGTGCCGTTGGCACCGCCACAGGTTCAATCAACACTAGATAGATTAGAGGAACAAGAGGCTGAAGTTCAACCGTTATTTCAGGCACAAGTCCGAGAGAAAATAGTTCAATATTGTGTCACTGAAGAAGCGGTTCCTGCACTACAGAGATCAGAGGTAGGAGCACTAGAAACGGTAGTGCCGTTGGCACCGCCACAGGTTCAGTCGACACTAGAGAGATTAGCTGAACAAGAGGCTGAAGTTCAACCATTAGATCAATCACAAGTCCGAGAGAAAATAGTTCAATTTTCAGTTACTGAAGAAGCAGTCCCTGCACTACAGAGATCAGAGGTAGGAGCACTGGAAACAGTAGTGCCGTTGGCAGTGCCACAAGTTCAGTTAGTTGTAATGGTGGCACTACATTTCGCCCAAGTTACAAGATTTGCAGCTAGACAGTGGTATCAGCATGTATTAATATAACTAATTCCACCACAATACCGTGTATATGTACTTCAGTCAAATGTTCCTCCTGCATAAATTCAATATGCAGTGTTGCTAATTCAATAGCTTGTCCGTCAAGCACAAGCGTCCACAGGCCCATAATATTTTGCCAGACCTAACGTTGGTTCTACTGGAGCATTAACAGTAGTTCAATTTAGAGGACCACATCATCAATCATAGTGAATATCTAGATATCATGCGCTAGTAGAACATAGTACTTTTTTACTTCAACTACCACATCGCCGAGAGAATGTTCATCAAACTATTCATCCTGCTAGATTTCACCTCCCTCATGACCGTCCTATTGGATAGTAAGTTCATTTAACACAAGGGGCATTATGAGAACATCCTGCTATGCAATTTTCGTTAATAAAACCTCTTTGTATAGGTCTTTCCCGTGCAGAGCCATCAAGGTCGGGGAAGTCCTCAATGTTTCCTCAACATTCACCTACTTCATCTATAGCGGAAGAATAGTTGATACTAGAAAAGAGATATGTACAGAATAATCAAACCAGAAAAAATTTTGTTTTCATTTTTATTTTTGTTTAGTAAAATATATGTAATAATTATAATAAAAAAAATATATTTGTCAAACATTTTTTTAGAGCCAAAATTTTTTAAAACAGTGGTTGTTTTAGTGATAATAGAAAATTAAAATTTTTTGAAAATATTTGAAAAAAGAAATATATTTACAAAGGTTAAAATTTCAGTTGAAAATAAATAAAAAATCTTTATATTACATAGATTGAAAATATGGTGAGTTGGCTGAGTGGTCGAAAGCGCATGCCTGGAACGCGTGTTTCCGTCTTTTCGGGACTAGGGTTCGAATCCCTAACTCACCGTTTTTTGAAAGCAATGATAACTTAATAATCTGTCGAAAATAAAATATATATAATATTAAATAATACATATTGTGCAATATAAGTACTGCAAAAAGTAAAATATAAAATTTGCTCAAATATATAAAATGCCGGAAAATTATATAAATTCCAAAGATTTCACAGAAATCAGAGAAATACTTTCCAAAATTTCAAACTCTTGAGATGATGTTTTTAGTTTTTTTGATAAAGATTTATTTGAACTTATAATCTTGATAGCGCGTAGGAGGACAAGATGGTCCAAATTCTGCTTTCCTGATTTCGTAAATTATTTTGTAAATACATCTTTGGAATGAGTCAATTTTGTAAAATCTGATACAGTAAAGTCTTTTATAAATAATTATGATAAAGCTCTGGAACCTGCATTCCAGCTCTATCCTGTTTCCTGTATAGATGGGACTTTATACGAGCATTATTTTCATCAACTAAATATAGTGCATACATACTGATATGAAGATTTGGAGAAATGATATATTTCTACCAGAGAATACGAACATCTATGAATGATCGCCAGAATACATGATATATGAGAAGTCGCTAAATGAGATTTTTGTAAGGTAAAAGATAATCATGTAGCAAAGGAAGAAATAGATTTCCAAAAACTCCAGATAAAAAAAGAATATATAGAATGAAAAGAGCTTATAAATCTACTTATTAAAGATGAGGCAATTAAGAAATATTTTATGAATCTTTTTGCATTGGTTTTTGGATATAAAGATGAAGTAGATGATTTTGAAGATGATGCAAGTCTTGATAAATTATACAAGACTTTTGCTATATACGAAAAAATATGATATATGCAGACTGCTATAAATGTCGTGCAAAAGTATCAGGAAAACCCTAAATTTATGATGGATCCTCTTGGACTTTTTTACAATGTGTTTGCAAATCAGATCAAGCTCCTGATAGAAAATCAAGATATCCCTAGCGTAAAAAAATTTCTCACAGATAATAAAAATCTAATTACACAGTGAGTGGATATTATCAAAGCTACCAACTATATTTCAAGGCTAAATGACGCAAATGAAGCAGA
>CALFEN010000084.1 GCA_937950065.1 uncultured bacterium
TTATCTGTATCCAACAATAATAACTGTCTTAATTTCTTTACAAGTCAATTTATATCTTTAAACATATATCCTCTATTGAACTTATTCAAAAGTTCAAATTCCAATCTATGAACAGTCTTATACTGAAAATAATCATTATAAAGCATAAGTTTTCACATCTTTTTTGCTTCTATCAACTTGTCATACATTCTTATATATATCCTATCACATCTTTTGGATCAATAACCCCAACTTTCATAATCAAAATCAAAATCCTTAAATATTCATAATTTAGCTTTTTCGTTCTTAAAAAGTTTTTTTCATCATTTGAAATGAACATCAAATTTTACATTATGTCTTGGATTTACAAAAAATGGTCAAGGTAAATTCATTTTCTCTTTTGAGCAAAGGTCAAACCTATAATCAACCCTTGTTAATTGACTATTATTGACTATTTCAAATAGAACATGACCAAAATTATCCTGGATAAAATTATCCAAATTTATTTGATTCATCAATGACCATTTCCACGCACTACCATATATAGTAAACGCTCAATATGATTTATAATCAAATCATTTACGGTTTCAAAATATGGTATATAAAAACAATGGGACAATACTATCATTCCAGACTATTGAAACGTGATAAGATTTTCAACAATCTATACTTATTTGAGATATATTTATCTCGTTTCATTCCCAAAAAAATTTATAACTATCCTTATTTGTATTATTTAAAGGCAATTTTTCAAAAAATTCTAATTTATCTTGTAAAACTACCCTTGAATAATCTATTCATTCCAGAATTACTGGAAAACTATTAAAATATGTCAACATCTTATCAACATTAACCATTTTTAATACTGACTGTCTTTTAGTTTCTTCCATAAAATAAAGTTTTTGAAATAAAACTACAAATCTTTCTTAATATCTTCCCGTACTTTTCAAGTCCAAGCTTTACGCTCTCATTGCTTTTTCCTTTGATATCATTCATACATTCACCAACCTTCCTTTTTCCCATATTCTCTTGAAAGTCTTATTAATCTCTCATATAGAGACACTATTATCAATAGCAATAAAAATATAAATACTCATACTGCTACAAATAATCCTGATAATGATATTTGGATCATTTTTATTTTTGTTTTTAATTAAAATTTTATTCATCTTTTGTCAAAAAATATTACAAATTTCCAGTATAATTTCCTAGATATTTGTCAATTCTCTAATATTCTATAATAAGTTTTATTACTTATTCATATTTGCCGAAAAAAATTATTTTTTGTTATCTCATTTCATCTACAGTAGCCATTTACTACTCTCAATACTCTACTTCTTGATATTCTCATTGCTCATTTTTTCTTTTAATTTTCCAAAACTTACATACTACATACCTTTTTGCTTCCTCCTTTGAAAATGACATTAATTGTCAACTATCCTCTCGTAATATATCCAATGATACAATTCACAGATAATTATCTATTCCAGCTATTTCTCAAAGATAATTTCAATTTTTATGGTATATCTTATCTCATACCTGAAAATATCATTTCTCTTTACGTCGTCAAAATCATTTTACTACTCATTTTAGAAATGTTATTTCTTCTTGTTTATTTTCTATTGTCATTTTTTTAAATTTTTAAGATTTAAAATATGAAGGATTTTGTAAATGTCATTCATTTACAGCCTTTCATTCAATTATTAAAAAAGTTGCATCAGAGAAAGATACATCTTCTCTAGACAAATAAATTCTAAAATCGAATAAGCTAGTATTTATACTGTTTGTTGTAAATATCTGACAAGCCGAGAAATCTTTTTCAAATAAAACAATCCTATGATATCTTACTCAATCTGAAGCTGCTCTAATCTCAAATTTATAATATTCACTAAATCATTTAAATCTTATATATGCTCATATAAGTTTTTTTAATTCTTTAATATCTTGTTTATAACTTCTTTTTAATTCTTTTTTCATTTGATTTTCTGTTTAAATTTTAAAAATTTATATTTCTATATAACCTTAAAAGGTGCTGTATTACTATACAGCACCTTTACTCTATTTTAGGCTATATCATAACTTTCTTCAACTATGAATTTTTTTCAAAGCAAAAAATCATTGATATAATCTTTTATATCAATTGGTTTCATCTTTTTTAATTCAGGAACATTCTCAGGATCAAATGAAGATTCTAACAAAAAACTTTCAAATTTATCTACAGTAAAAGAAATAGATCTAACTTTAGCATACTGTCAAATTCAAAACTGTAAATTAAGACTTACAAGCAAATCTTGTGATTCTTTTCAAGTTGTTCTGTCTTTTGGATGATAGGCACTACCGCCCATAATAAAATAAGTTGTTTTTTTTGGTTGCATTTGGTTGTGTGTTTAATAAATAAATTAATTTTTTTATTAATCTATCTTTCACACAACCTGACTAAATATTACAATTTATATATATTTTCATATTATCTTTTTATATCCCCAAAAAATAATATTGATTTATTAAAAAAACTTCCTAGATAAGATAGGAAGTTCAAGTTTAAAAAATATATTTGATGTGATATCTCAACTTATAAAAGGCACCAATCGGATTCGAACCGATGAGCCAAGGTTTTGCAGACCCGTGCAATAGGCCACTCTGCCATGGTGCCAATCAATCTTCTTGACGAGAAGATTTTTTATTATAAGGATTTTCAACTATTTTTCAAATAATTTTATCACTTTTATATGTTTTTTTGATAATACTAATCTTATTTTGTACAGCATGTTTGATTTTTATCCCCATAAAAGAATAATAAGTTATAAAATTTCTACTTGATTTAATCCGTTTTTTTGATAATATTTGTTATTATACCAGACAGTTTAATAGTTTAAGTACAGATAAAATGAAAAAAATAATATTATTGTCTGCAACATTGTTTTTGCTCGGCTGTGGGGATACTAGTAACACTACTACTCAAACCTCAAATACGTGAGATCAGGCGCCTACCGTAGATGCAGAAACTATAAATAAAGCATACGAATCACAGATTAAACAAAATAGATATAATGCCGATCTAAAAAGAGAAATAAAAGATATAGAAAAAAAATAATATTGAGAGGTATTGAAAAATGAAAAAGACGATATATATAGATGAAGCCTGAAGATGACCTTTTGCATGACCTGTTTATGTAGGACTAGTTTTCCCTGTAGATAAAATCGATTTATCCAGATTTAATGATAGCAAAAAATTTTCTCCCTCAAAAAGGGAAAACCTTTATCAGGAAATAGTAAGTCTCGAAAATCAGTGAAATTTAGTTTTTGCCAGCGGTAGTGCAGATAATCTGGAGATAGATAAATTTTGAATTTCTGCAGCCATATTTTTGGCTATATGCAGATGAATAAGACAGATTATTTATAAATATTATACTAAAATTTTTCAAAAGAAATTAGAAAGCTCAAACGATGGTGATGATTTTATACTGGATTTCAAAATCAGACAGTTTTTGTCTGTTAAGTCTATAGGTCTAAAAGATTTTTCTGATTTTCTCAAAATTATAAATTTAAATTTTATCCTGGACGGAAAAACTGATTACGGACTAAAAAAAAATATTGATCTAAAAATAACTACAGTCATAGATGGCGACGCCAAAAATAAGAACATTTGAATGGCAAGTATTGTAGCAAAAGTAGAAAGAGATAATTTTATGATAAAGGTGTCAGAACTTTATCCTGAATATAAACTGGAAAAACATAAATGATATTGAACCAAGCTACATAGGGATCTTATTACAAACTATTGACCATCAGATTTTCATAGGATTAGTTTTTTGCAAAATATGATCAAACAATGAATTATTTTTTCTAAAACTTTGCCTGAAAGAAAAAAAGTAAAAAATATATCTATATTGGATAAAAGAGACATTGTACCACAAAAGCAGAAATTATTACTGCACGTTTGTTGTGCACCTGATTTGACTTATCCTATAGAGTTTTTGCAAAAATATTTTGATTTACATATCTTTTGGTATAATCCAAATGTCTCTGATCCCATGGAACATAAAAAAAGATTTGCACAATATGAAAAATTATTAAAAATACATAATAAATTTAAAATATTTGATGTAGATTACAATCCAGAGGAATTTTTTGATTATCTGTATAAGAATCAATCTAAAATCTGATTTAATCAGCAGGAATATAAAAATTTTATCAAAGAAATTTCTTCTATCCCTGAATGATGAAAAAGATGTGATCTTTGTTATCTGCAGAGACTTGATAAATCAGCGGAAATTGCACAAAAATTATGAATAAAATATTTTACTACAACATTAAGTATCTCTCCACACAAAGATTTGGAGAAATTAAAAAAATATTGAATTTTTGCAGGACAAAAAAATAATGTAAATTTTTTGTTCTTTGACTTTAGGAAAAACAATGGATTTCAGCACTCACTTCAATTGTGCAGGCAATTTGATATACGGAGGCAGACTTACTGTGGTTGCATTTGGTCAAAAAAGTAAAAAATGCTCTTGAATTTTGTAGATTTTTTTTTACAATTCCTTTACTTAATATAAAATTAAGATTTTTATTTTGTAAAAAACTTGAAAGATGCCTAAAGCTAAAAAAGAAGAGACAGGAGAAATTCAAAGAGATCAAAACGAAATCTTACACGAAAAGATCAAAGAAATGGAAAAGAGCCTAGCTACTATCCATACTTTTATAAAGCATGAAGAAAAAAGGAGAAGAGTTACTTTTTATACCTCTTTGATATTCTTTATATTGTTGTCATTGTCTGTGGTTTTGTCTTATTTTTCTATAAGAGCCTCTATGGAAATAATGACAAGTCAGGAATTTTTGTCAGCATTACAAGCGAAGGCAGTAGAAGTGACCCCTTACATTAGTAAGAAATTTGGGGAAACTATGAAAGAATACGCACCAGTGGTTTATGATCAGTTAAAAACAAAAGTGGAAGAAAGTTTGCCTCAGATTTCACAGAAGATATCTGAAGAATATGTCCCTCAATTTTTGGATAATTTGAAGAATAAATCCCAAGAAACTCTTAGTGGAACATTGTCAGAAACAAAGACTGTTTTGGATAATTTCGTAGATACAGAAACAGATAGTATTGCCAAACAGGTACAACAAAAAATGGGAGATTATGGATTAAATGATGATAAAAAATTTGAAGAACTCAAAAATGCTATAGTAGAAGAGTTACATAGCAGTATAACTATAGTTATGCAGGATACACTGGAGAAGAGTCTGACTCAATGTATAGATCAATGAGAAAAGATTTTTTCTTCAATAGAAGATTTTAAAACAAAGCCTGATAGTGAAAGAACTCTTTATGTATTTAATGTATTGAGAGGATTTGTAGATGGATTGGATTATATGGAGAACTGAAGACTTCCAGATGATTATAAACCAAGTACTACACCAACTGCTACTACAACTTGAGAAGTTATATCTACTGGTAATACTCAAGAATTGTATGATATTATGAGATTACAGGAATGACTTGATTTGTACACTACTTATATGAGAAAGACTAATAATTGAAAGTATAAAATAAAAGATCTTACAAAAGAAAAATGGTGGATAAAATATGATTTGAAAATTAGACAGGCTGTATGGTTTAGAATAGAGCAGGAAAATGAACTTTATGAGGAATATACAAGAAGAGTAAAATCTGGAGCTGATATGTCCAATATGACAAAGGAAACATGGTGGACAAAATATGATGGACTTATAAAACAGACTGTTCGGGCAAAAATAGAAAAAGAACTTTCAAAAAAGAAAAAATAAAGACTTCGAAATAATAAAAGACTCTGCTTTGTGCAGAGTTTTTTTAATGTTTAAATTTTGTAAAAAAAATTATTTGGACATATGCTGTCTAATTTTTTTGTTTGTAAATTAGATATTTTTTTCTATAAATTTGCTATGTTTTAAATTTATAAACAAAAAAATATGAAAAAAATTTATTTTACTTTACTTCTTGGAGTAATTGTATTGTGAGGGTGTAGTAGCAATAAACAGGTTTCAAGTCTTTCCCAAGTAAAAGCTTCTCAAGACCAGTCATTCAACCAGCTTGATGAAATGGAAAAATATACTTTAACAACCTGAACAATATCCAATTCACAGACATATATATGATACATACAGCCAGCAGAAAAAACTTACATTTCTACAAAAATATGATGAAGGATTTCACAGTTAAACGGGGACAAGTCAGATAGGATCTACAAATGAGAAATACTTTGATCTCTGGATAATCAGGAAAATAATGTAAGTATGCAGTGAACTAATGATACTTTGGGGTCTATGGATTTGGTATACAGTAATACTAGTATGATGTATGATAGTCAAATAAATGTTATGCAGGAAAAACTTACTCAAGCTCAAAATAGTATAGATATAGCAAAAAGAGCTATGGAGTGAATGGAAATATGAGTGTCTGATACCCAGACTATTACACAAACACAGCTTGCAACAGCCAAGAAACAAGCTGATCAAGCTCAAATAGGTATAGACAGTGTTCAAATACAAATCCAAAATGCAAAACAAACTTTATCGCAAAGTGAATCTGATGTTTATTCTAATTCAAAGACTGCGATATCTCGTGCACAAACTTTGGCCAAGAGCGTATTGGGGTTTGTAGATGAAAATCTGTGAATTTCTACAGCAAATAAGAATAAAAATGATAGTTTTGAAATTTATCTAAGTGCTAAAGATTCTTCTTATAAACCTCAAACAGAAAATTTATACAAAACTGTAGAAGCTCAATATGAAGAATTAACAAAGAAGACTAACGAAATAATTTCTATGAATTTAGATGATATTTCTACAAATCAGCAAAAGAAAGATGGAATTGTTTCTCTTCTCAAAGAATATAATGATTTTTTGACTTCATTGCAAAACCTGACTTCTATGACTTACAAAGTTTTTGATTTATCTGTGTCTTCACCAACTTTCCCGGCAGAAACTATAGCCGCACTCAAAAATCAGACTTTATCTTTCCAGAATAATATAGATTCAGCGATACTTACAGCAGAATGAAATTATTTGATGTGAATAAAATGATCTATTCAGTCTATAGAAAATTTTAATAAACAGTCAAAATCAACTTTGGATAATCTGCAAAAACAGCTTGATCTTACAAAAAAACAATATGATACAGCTCTTGAAGCTTACAATCAATACAAAGCTATTTCTGAATGAAAAATAAATGACGTCCAGACTCAAAAAGATATAGCAAAAAAACAATATGAGATAGCTCAAAACCAGTATAAGGAAATACTTGCAAATATAGAATCTATCAAACAGCAGAAACAGGCAAGCCTAGCTCAAGTAAAAAGCCAGATTTCACAGATAAAAACAAGTAAAAATATGGTATGAGTATCTCTGTCAAATGGAGTAATAACATCACCTATAGATGGAGTAATAGTAGAGAAATTAGCAAATATATGACAAGTAATAGGAGCTTGAACCCCAATATTTGCAGTGGCTGATGATAGCCTGCTAAAGGTTAATGTTTTTATACCTGAAAATGATCTACAGTCAGTCAAAATATGAGATGCTGCTGAAGTCAGTATCAAGGCTTTGAATAAAAATTTAACCTGAAATATTACAAATATTTCTCCTATTACTGATGAAATGTCCAAAAAAATCCAAATAGAAATTCAAATACCAAACCCTGATAAAACTATAAAAATATGAATGTATACAGAAGTTAGCATTTTGGGCGGAGAAAAACAGGGAATAAAACTTCCTCGCAGATTTATAAAAAATGAATATGGCAGCAGCTACGTTAGCGTGCTTACCGGCAATCTTATAAACAAGATTCCGTTGCCTGGTATGGAATGCCAAAACGATGATTGTTTTGTTTTCTCTGGGTTGAATATCTGAACAGTGATAGTAAATAATTAAGAGATTATCCTTTTAAAATTTAAAATAAAAATATGTTGGAAAAATTTATAAAATTTTGGGTAAAAAATTGAAAAATTACACTTATGTTTATCATAATAGTTTTTTTGTGGGGGATACTTTCTTGGATAATGATACCAAAACAATATAATCCGGATATAGTAGTTCCTGCTTTTGAAATAATAGTGCCTGCACCCGGCTATAGTTCACAGGAAGTCCAACAGCTGGTAGTAAAACCTTTTGAAAATAAGCTTAATGAAATAGAAGGAGTAGAGCATATTTATTCTGTAGCAAACAGAGATTATGCTGCCATTATGGTGATGTATTATGTAGGCACTGATAAGGAAAAGGCTACAACCAGACTTTATAATAAAATAAATTCCAGTATAGATATCAAACCGTTGTGAGTGCAGGAACCTAGTATCAAATCCATAGATCCTGATGATATACCTATTTATACGTTTGCTATAAGTTCCGATAAAAAAGATGATGATCTCACACTCAGGAAAATTTGAACAGATGTGATAGACAAGCTCAAACTTGCAAAAAACTCATCATCTTTTTATCTGGTATGATGACAAAAAGAAAATATAAATATCAAAGTAGATTTACAAAAACTTGAAGCAAAAAATGTGGATATAATGCAAGTCTATCAAACTCTGCAAAAAAATAATATTTCTTTCCCATGATGAGATACTATAGTAGACAATAGAAACTCTGAAATCTCTGTAGACTGAAATTTAAACGACATAGATAAAGTAAAAAAGCTTATTATTTCTTATGTAAACAATGTGCCTATATATATAGATGATGTAGCTACAGTATACAAATGAATTTCCGAGCAAAAATATTTTGATATGATATGAGATAAAAACAGCTATGATAATGCTATATTTGTATGAATAGCAAAAAAGAAATGAACTAATGCTGTTTTTGTGGTGGAAGAAATAAAAAAAGAACTGGACAGTATCAAACAGCAACTGCCCAAATGATATAAAATAACTGAAATTCAGAATGAGTGAAAAACCGCTGAAGAAGCTACCAATACATTGTTAGAAGAACTTGTAAAAGCTATAGCAGTATTGTTTATTATTTTGCTTATATTTCTAGGATTAAAGGACTCTATAAGCAGCAGTCTATCTATTCCGCTTATACTTTCTATAGTTTTTGGGGTATGACTGGTTATTTGAGATAATATCAACAGAATTACTCTTTTTGCTTTGATTCTGGTTTTGTGAATGCTAGTAGATGACTCTATCATAGTCGTGGAAAATATTTCAAGGCATATGGAACTGAATAAAGGGAAATGAATTAGTAAATTAAAAACTATTTTGGAAGCTACTACAGAAATAGCATCAGCAGCATTTTTTTCTACTATCACGAAAATTATGGCGTTTGTCGGTATGTTTTTTGTATGAGGTATGATGGGACAATATATGTGACCAATCCCAAAATATGCTATAATTGCCCTTAGCACTTCATTGCTTATAGCTTTTTCTGTAAATCCTTTTTTCTCCTTTGTATTTGCTAAAAAAGATAAGAAGGAAAAGCAAAAAATCAAAAATTTATCTCAAGACGATGAAAATACAGAAAATAATGAGAACAAGGGAAATCCTGACGAAGAATATGAATATGTAGAACATCATAAAACAATATTAGAAAAAGGTTATCTCAAGATAATGAATTTCCTGCTAGATGAAAAGAAAACAAAGACAAGGAAGTTTATAAAGATTTTATTTTGGATGATACTTGCTATATTACTCATACTTCCGCCAAGTTTGGGCATATTTAAAATGAGAATGCTGCCAAAATCAAATAAAGAGCAGGTTTATCTATGGATAGACGCTCCAAGGTCCTACACCGTTTCCGCAACAAAGTCTTTGGCAGATGATTTAAATAATTTTATGAAAAATTATTATATTTCCGGAGATGAGGAGAAAATAGAGGGACTAAGTATTATACAAAGTGTTTCATACTGGATAGGAAATGCTCCTGTGCCTGATTTTGCAAACCTTTTCCGTGGCAGCAACCAGAGAGAAGCAGAAAACTATATTTCTATGAGAATAAATTTATCCACAATAGATGAGAGGAAACTAAACAGCGAACAGTTTGTAATACAATTTAGACCCGTTTTAAAAGAATTTTTGAAACAAAAATATCCTGATGTAAAAATGAGACTTTTGGAGGATCCTCCATGACCTCCGGTCAAAGCCACATTTATGATAGAAGTTAGATCAAATGACGAAAAATATGAGAATCTGGAAACTATGGCTGAACTTATAAAAAACAAAATAAAACCCCAGTTAACCGCACAGCAGGTAGAAGATATCTATACTACCAG
>CALFEN010000085.1 GCA_937950065.1 uncultured bacterium
ATCTCACTCAAGTTTTCTTTGGAAGAATCAAAATCTCATCACAATGCATAAAGATTTGCCAAAAAGTTCCTGACTTTGGATTCAAAAGACTGAGAAAGTCCATTATTTTCTGACTGGATATATTTTTCATCTTGAACGAAATTATAGCTGTAAGGCAAGCTTTGAGGCTCATTATCTTTGAGATGAGAGTTTGTAAATTTCACTTCATCCAAAATATTATAGATCTTGGACAAAGATTCAAAGTTTATAGCAATGACAAAAAATATCAAAAGCACAAAGCTTATCAAAAAATATATAAACTTTTTGAAAATATTTTTTTTGAGCTTAAGTATTGTTTCGTCCATAAAGACTATGATATATAATAAAGATAAAGATTATCGTCCTTAATTATATTTGCAACTGATTTGACATCATCCAAAGTAAGTTTTCTATAATTATCCAAAAGACTTGGCAAAGATTCTATCTCTTTTTTGAAAAGATACTGATGTCATACAAATCAAGCGATTTGATCAGAAGTTTCGAGGTTTATCTGTCTGATTCAAGTAAAATATCATACAGCCTTATCAAAATCCTCTTGAGAAAAATTACCTTTAGCGATGTCTTCCAACTGCTGATAGATAGATTTGAGTCCATAGTCGAATCTGTCTTTTTCTATTCAAGCTCTGATATAAAACACTCAATCATGAAATGATGAATCATGAAAAGATGATATATAATAGCAAAGTCCTCTCTTTTCCCTGATTTCTTGAAAAAGTCTGCTGGACATATTTCATCAAAGTATTGTTCACAAAATATTAGATGCATATCTCTGGTCGTCAAACATATCAAATCATTTTGCTCAGATAACAAGATGGTTTTGCTGAGTTTTTTTGTCAAAAAAATCTGACTTCAAAGAAGGTTTTTGGTTTAGAAAAACAGGTTTTGGATAGCTTGTAGCACTAGGCAAATCTTTAAAAGTTTCTCAAATCAACTGTTCCAAAGCCTTGGAATCGACTATCTTTCAAGCTACTATAACTACAAGATTATCTTTGGTATAAAGTGAATTTTTGTGAGAAAAGAAATGATCTTGATTGAAAGACTTTATATTTTCGACTGTTCCAAGTGTTGACCATCCAAAACTATTGTCTCCATAATAAAATCTTTTAAATTTTTCCATAGCAAGTTCGCGAGGCATATCTTCGTACATCATATATTCCTGTATGATAACTCATTTTTCTCTTTCCAATTCATCCTTTGGAAATTGAGCATCAACAAGCATATCTCATAACACATCTATAGAAATATTCACATGTTCAGGCGAAGATTTGACATAATATCAAGCATATTCCTCTCAAGTAAAAGCATTGAACTCTCATCATATCTCATCTATAGTCTCAGCTACAATCTTTGGATTAGTATATTTTTTTCAGCCTTTGAAAAACATATGTTCAAGGAAATGAGATATACCATTAGTTTGTGCAGTTTCGTAGATACTTCAAGCTTTGACTAGTATCAATACAGTAGTAGAATTGGAATCAGGCATATCTGCCAATATAGTTTCAACTCATCATAGATTTTTTATTTCGTAATTCATTTATTTTGTGGGTTAATTTTTAAATATAAGGTCTGACCAAATCCCTATAAGGCAAGACAACTTCTTTTCAGACAAATTTCATATATTGTGAAGCAAATTCGTTAAGTGCTTGTTTATAGTTATTTTCAGGGTCATAATCATCAACTATCAATTCAAATTCTATAAAATCTCAACAAAGATATATATTATCAAACATCACATTGTAAGTGATATTTTCCAAAGTCTTGGTT
>CALFEN010000086.1 GCA_937950065.1 uncultured bacterium
GAGATGGCTCGGTACTTGAGCTAGTCCAAAATGAAAAATTAAGTTGTGTGCTATAATACAGGAATTACTCCAGCACAAAAAAAGGCTTTCTATTTTATTGAGCGGAGTACAGTGAGTTTATTGAGATTTTGAAAAGTGAGATGTGATAGAAGTGATTTGAGCAGATAAAAAAATTGTCTGACAATGAATCAGCAGATACAACTCCGATGAACTCAAAACTCTTTACCATAAACCTGACGAGCAAAAAAATAATTATATAGTTATTCATACAGATTATTTTATGCATTCATAAGCAATAAAATGAAAGAAAAATTTAATTATAAGACAACTTGGCATTATAGATTATATAAAGTTATATTGTGAATAAATATATCTATAATTATAATTACGTTTTTCATAGGAATTTTTTCTTCATTTAAACAATTTTGAAATATAATAACACATATATTCCCCAAAAAAATAGTAGAAATACAGAATAATGAAAATATAAATTATGTTGATAATTTCGTATATGAATACTGACTAGACAACTATAGAAACAAAAAAGATGAAAAAAGTTCTTTAAACCTGTTCCAAAATCAACAATCCGTAGCTGGTATAGACCCCACACAAATAAAGCTACAAAATGATATCTCTATAAATACTAATGATATTAGACCTTTTTGATTAAAAGAAAATCCGACTATACCTTGATTAAATAATCAGCAGGTTTACAATGTAATTGAAAAAGCCTATAAAGATTGATTTATAAAAGATGATATGGACGAATTAGAAAAAAAATCTATATTAGACCAAATATTTAATACTGTTGTTGTATGAAAAAAATTTAATGAATATAAACAACAAAGAGAGAATATGCTAATATTCTTTTATAAAGAAAAATATATTACTAATTTGGAACAAGAAAAAAGGAAATTAGCTCTTACTAATTTTATAAGAGAAGAAATAGCAAAGTCTTGATGAGATTATAGTAAGAAAACAGACCAGCAATTAATAGATGAATACAATAATACAAAAGATGCTAAATGAAAGCAAGATTTAAAAAATTATTTATTAAATTGAAATATAACCTTATATGAATTAGTGAACCCAAAACTAAATCAAGCTACCGAACAGGTAAAAAATATTAATAAAACAATAGAAGAAGAATTAAAAGAACGGAATAAACTATCTACATTGGGAAAAATATCTCAATCTTTGGATATGTATACTTATTCTTGATTTTTAGAAGACTCAAAAACAATATTCAAAAATTTTTTAATGTTATTTATCTCTTTTCTTACAATAATAACCATAAAATCGATATACAGAGCCTTTATTTATATTAAATATAACCAATAATAATGTACGCTTGACTACAATCTTCCATATGGGCAAACAGAACCAGAAGTATATATCTTATACTGCTTTTTCCTGCATTCTTGTTTGGGCTGCTGTTCGTGGCATTTAGCTTCATTGGAGCGACACAATGACTGACAGGGCAGGAAATGCGAAGTTATTGAGCACAGATAGTGTGATGACGAGCAGGAATAATATGACCTGTAATTCTAATCTGGGGAATTATAAGTTTTTTCTTTTACAGGGAAATAATATTTTCTTTTTCTGATGCTCATCCTATCACCAGAAAAGAAAATCCTGAAATATATAATATCGTAGAAAATCTTTGTATCTCACGCGGACTTGCTACTCCAAATATTGGTATTATCCCTGACAGCAGTATGAATGCTTTTGCAATATGACGAAATCCCAAAAATTCATGGATTGTTTTCTCACAGTGAATACTGGACAGACTGGATAAAAGAGAAATAGAATCTGTAGCTGCTCATGAGCTTACACATATTATGAATAAAGATTCTCTTGTTATGGTAATAATCATAGTTTTTGTATGAATTATCTGAACTTTGTGAGAAGTGCTGTTTAGAATAGGAATAAATACAAGCTGAAAGTCCAGTGATAATGAAAAAGACGCCTGACAAATAAAAATGATTTTGATAGTTTCAGGGTTAGTATTGTTGATACTTGGGTATCTTGTTTATCCGTTTGTGCAGCTAGCTTTATCCAGAAAAAGAGAATATCTTGCTGACGCCGGCAGTGTAGAACTCACCAAAGATAAACTGGCCATGATAAGTGCACTCCAGAAAATTTCACAAGATCCCGTGATAGAAGCTATCAAAAAACAAACAGTAGCTGCTATGTGTATAGAAACTCCTTTTGCGTCAGCTGCAAACTGATGAAGCTGAATAGGCGAATTTTTTTCCACTCATCCTAGTATAGCCAACAGGATCAAAGCTTTGGAAAGCTATTAAAATTTATAAATGTTTATTTAAATTATGAAAAATAATATTTTTGATATTGCAAGCTACGACTACGACCTGCCACAGAATCTTATCGCACAGATTCCAAGCGATAAACCGGAAGATGCAAGACTTTTGATTTGTGATATAAATGATTGAAATCTAAAACTTCAAAACAGTTTCTTTAGAAATTTACCGGAACTTTTGGAATGAGAAAAGATCATTTTTTTTAATAATTCCAAAGTAATCAAATCTAGAGTATTGCTGGATAACGCTAGAATTTTAGACCCAAACTGAAATGAGAAATATTTTAAATGAGAAATATTTTTTTTGAAACAGATAAGCTGACAAACCTTTGATGCTCTGGTAAATCCCGGAAGGAAATTAAAAATCTGAACCAAAATAATATTTGAAGATATGGAATTTGAAATAATGGATATTTCCGAGGACGGCAGGATTATCAAAGCCAGTAAAAAAGATTTTTTGTCCTGGTTCGAAAAGAACTGAATAATGCCGCTACCGCCATATATAGCTTATGATAAATCCAAAGAAGCTGCTTATCAGTCGGTATTTGCACAGACTCCATGAAGCGTAGCTTCTCCTACGGCAAGCTTGCATTTCACCAACGACTTGATTTCCAGACTTGAAGATATTGGAATAAAAAAAGAATTTGCTACTTTACATATTTGACTTGGCACGTTTAAGGTTGTAGATAAAGAAGATATCAGGGATTATGATATTCATAGCGAAACAGTGGAAATAGATTTTGATATCTTTGGTAAAATAGCGAAATACAGACAGTGAAATAAAACTATCCTATGAGTAGGCACAACTATTACCAGAACTTTGGAATCTCTGCCTTACTTGTATAAAATACTGACTTCTCTGGAAAATAAAACACATAATGTTTGTGGCAATGCCACTCGAGAGGAAATTATAAAAGACATTGATTTGTCTACAAGCCAAAAATATATCCAGAATGTCCAGATAAACTGAAACAAGATAATATTTGAAACAAAAATTTTTATATATCCGTGATTTAAGTTTAAAATAGTAGATGAACTTATCACAAATTTTCATTTACCCAAAAGTAGCCTGCTTATGATGATTTGAGCGTTTATGTGATACGAAAATATGTTGACAACCTACGATGAAGCTATTACCGAGAAATACAGGTTTTACAGTTTCGGAGATGGTATGCGGATAAAAATTGTTTAGTAGCATCTTTTTTGCAATTTTGTCACATTACAATAATAAGTAGCATTTAAATATATTTTATTTTTAGCTGTTTTATCTACCATCCGATTTCAATTTTCTCGTCATACTATTAAGATATTACCAGCTCACCGTACCATATCTATATCCCAAATAGTATTATCTGCACAATAAGTATTAGAACTAGTTATCAATCTCCGCTCACACGATGTATCAAAATTTGCTGTATCACTAGTTGGCACATCTACCCAAGTAGTTCTCTGTACTAGAGTATTCCATTTCCCAGCGGTAAGAGTAGTGCCAGCGGTTGCATACATTCATTGTCCATCGTCAGCTATTCATGGATTAGTAGTCTGCCGTGCCTTAAGTATGATAAATCAAACAAAAATTATACTCAAAAACCCAAGTCATACAAAAACTCATGTTAAATAATTTTTTAAATATCTTTGCATTTTTTATTGAAAAATATAAATATCTAAAAGGTATTCTATTTAAATTTTTATTTTTTTCAATACTTTTTTCAAAATTTAAAATTTGAAAAATAATTAAAAAATATAAATGTCAATCAAATAGTATTTTTTATATTTATTATATTTGAAAAATTAAATAATATATTTATAATAGAAATGTTTATAAATAAAAAATAAGATGTCCAAAGATAAATGAAATCTGCTTGTAGAAATACAATGACTTACACGATGATATCCAAGTAGCCCTTCTATGGTTTTTGATAAATTTGATGTAAAAATATTTAAAAATGATTTTTGTTTTGTGATATGAAAATCCTGAATATGAAAAACAACATTGCTTAATTTTCTGATAAGGAGATTTACTCCGCCCAAAAAAATGATTTATTATAAAAAGGAAGATATTGCAAGGTTTACGAATTATGAGGTTCAGTCTTATAGGAGAAAAATTGGTATGATTTATCAGGATTTTAAACTTATTGACTGGAAAACTGTTAAAGAAAATATTGCGTATCCTTTGGAGATTATTTGAGAAGACAATCTTAAGATAGATAAAAAAGTAAATGAAATATTATACAAGACAGAGCTTATGTCCAAGAAAGATGTTTTGGCTCCATATCTCAGTGGTGGTGAAAAACAAAGAGTAGCTATTGCAAGAGCTTTGATTGGAGATCCTGAATTTATACTAGCAGACGAACCTACTTGAAACCTTGATCAGGAAACTTCCAAAAAAATTGCAGATCTTCTCATAGAATTAAATAAAGCCTGAAATACTATAGTCTTTGTGACTCACGATATTCGACTTTTGGACTATGTCAAAGCCAAGCACAATGTAAAAATTATAAATATGTAAAAAAGTGAAAAATTTTTTTGAAAATAAAAGATTTTGATTATAATAAAAGTATATTTAAATAAAAAAATAAAAACAAAAATGTGATCGAATGAATTTAAGAGGCCTCCTAAATGACCTCAAGGTCATGAAGACGAATTATTAGAATTCGCAAAAAGATTTACCACTGATCCAGCTTTCGCACAATCTATGTGTCAAAGTGTGGAATCTTGAGACAAGAGCGGGAAAGGGGAGAAGAAAAGTTTTTCTAGGGATCCTAACGAAAATC
>CALFEN010000087.1 GCA_937950065.1 uncultured bacterium
GATAAGCTAGTGACTGGAGTTCAGACGTGTGCTCTTCCGATCTTATTTGTCATAGATTTCCATTTGTTTGGAGATAATCTTCTTGGCAAGAGCAAGTCTGGTAATAGGAACTCAATATTTATTTTCACAATCCTGAACATTCATAGAATGCGAAACATCTAGTATAAAAACTAGGTTATTATTATATTCTTGAGATATATCGCTGCTTGTATAACTATTTAGCAAAAAAAATAGTGCAAATCATATAGCCAAAAAAACAACCTTTAAAAAAAATAGTTTTTTATAATTTTTTAGGAGCATTTTATTACTTTTTCAAATATAGTTTTATTATTCAGATTTCTGTTTCAAAATCCAATGAGATATCTGCGTTTTGAATATTTCTATTCTCGATATTTATTATCAATGCCTCTCTTTTTAAAAAGTCCGCATGTTTTTCTACGATCTCCAACAGTTCTTTTTTTTCACTTTCAAAAAACAGGTTTATCCTATCGTCCACGTTGTAATCAGCATCTTTTCTAAGCTGATTTATAGCTCTGGAGATTTCACGAATTATACCTTCATCTTTTAGATCTTTTGTAATTTCCAAATCTAATTTTACTATCATTCATTCTTCTACTGACATATTACTCTCGTCTATTCACTCATAAACCACTTCGTAATCTCATTTATCCAAAAATCGTTCTTTATCTGCTCAAAAAACCTTTATCTGTCAATTACCAAGTTGCTGCACATTTCATGATTTGGCAAAAGATATTATCTGTCCGGTATCTTTCCCAAACTTCTCTGAAATATTTTTTCAAACAGGCTTATAAATTTCTTTGATATTTATGTCTGATGATAATGGTGCAATTTCTTTTACATTTACCTCTTCTCTGATAATATCTCAATATTTTTGCTGGATATAGTCCAAATCTTGCTTTGTCATTATAAATATTTACAAGTTAAATCTCAACAATAATAATCAATTTATTCTTTTTTTCAACTTATAATTTATCAAAACAGATTAAAAAATATTCATAAAAGATTTGATTTAGAAAAAATTATTTATATAATATTTTAAAGTTTTAATCTTTTGGATAATCAAAATGGATATTACTAACCTAATTGGAATAATTTTATGATTTTTTGTGCCATACCTGCAAAAAGCTGGAGAATGAATAGCTTGAGAGGTCGGCAAAGACTTGTGGACAAAAATAAAAAAGTTATTTACGTCAAACAATGAAACTGCTACTATAGAGACTTTTGAAAAACACCCAGAAGAGTGAAAAAATCTATTTGCCAAAATTCTACAGGAATTGTTAGAAAAAAGTCCGGAGTCAGCAAAGGAAATCGAAGAAATTATAAATAATAACAAAACCGAAATCAATAAATTCATAAATTCATTTAAGATAGAAGAAGTTAAAGATTTGGATGTAAAAAACTCTGCTACGACTAAAATGCAGGATAGTTTTGGTGGCAAAAAACGAGAAAACGTAAAAATCAGCATTTGAGACAATA
>CALFEN010000088.1 GCA_937950065.1 uncultured bacterium
GAACAAGAAATAAATAAAGAAACTCTTTATTATTATTTGTATGCTCCAGAATCAGAATTTAAAAAATCTGTAGTGAAAAAGCTTGTTTCTATTTATAAAAAAGAAGATAATCTGAGTGTATTGTTTGGAGATTATAAGGATCGTGTTGAACGGAAAATAGATCAAGAAATGTCTAAAAGAGAAACTAGAGAGATTCCGGAAGAATTAGATTTTGGACTTGTTGCAAGGATAGATGAAGTATGAATCCCATTAGTCCAGCAGGAAACAAATATAAATGAATTATTGAACTATTATCGTAAAGCTCCTAGTTGGTGAGAATTTAAAGACATAGTAGCAGCAAGGATAGACGAAGTATGAATTCCTTTGTTGAAAACCATAAATGATCAATTTACTTTGGAAAGATGGATAAAAGAATTTCCTATACAGTTACAATTTATAGTTGAAGCCAAAAAAAGGCTTCAGGAAGTGAATACTGAAATAATTAAATTTTTGGGAAAAGCAAAAGAAGTTTTTAATCCATCAAATTCTGCAGACAAAAGTCCAGAAATAGCAGAGGTTTTAGAAAGTTGAGAAAGATAATAGTAGAAGCTGTTTACCATAGTTTTGCTGCACAACCTGTCGTAAGGCAGGTTTTTTTGTTTATTTAGACCTAGCATTATAGATGTAGCCTGATCAAATTTTTATAAATATTTCTATAAATTTAGATTTTTTACAGAGAACTTACTGTCTATCATTATAAATAGGATGCAAAATGAATCTTATTTATACTTCTATGATAGTAGTTCTTGGAACAGAAAAATATAAATAATCTTTAAAAGAAGAAATCTTACAGAAAATTTACTATCAATCATTATAAATAGGGTGCAAAATGATAAACACTATATTTATTGGTAATAATAATTCTATAAAAGATCGTAAGGAAGTGGTTGTATATCACACAGGAATTTACATTATTATTACATACGATCAATATAATTATAGTGTTAAAATAGTAACATGTGTTATATATAATGTTGTGGGTAGTAAAATGGTTATCAATTAGGATAAAAAAGATTAAATTACTAAACTAAAAAATCTTACACAAATCTTACTACCAATCATTATAAATAACACACACAATGAAAAATTACCTTTTAAATCTTAATTCATTAAACAGATGAATGCAAAAAAACTTTTAATTGTGCCTTTGGTGGCTTGAGCCGTAGTAGTAGGCGCGATCTCTTTAGCAAATGAATATGGAAAAACTTATCAAAGTGTAAGTGACACTGTCAAAGCAGATTTCCAATCTGGAAGTGGTCATTTCCAATGAACAGGTGCTAGAGAATTGTGAGTCCTTTCACAATATATAGATTACACTAACTTAACCGATGATCAGAAAACAGCAATCAAAACATTGATGGAAGATCATCAGACAAAAGTAAAAGCACTTATGGATAGTGCAAAAGATACAACTTGAGACGACGCTAAAACTGCTCTCAAAACTCAAATGGAAACTCTTAGAAAAGAATTGTTGGAAAGTCTAAAGACTTATGTATCTAGCGATAAACAAGATGCGTTTCAAACATTTATAGATAGTGATCAATCTTTGATGATGGGAGGTAAACGTGGATGAAAATGAGGAATGTGAATGTGATTTGGTAACGGTGAAATGTGATCTTGAGATATGTCACAGATGAAAGAATATGGAATTCTAGGAAGGTTTGTAGATACTGATTCTCTTACCGATGATCAGAAAACAGAGATTAAATCATTGATAGAATCTCAAAAAGAAGAAATGCAGGCTTTGAGAAAGAAACAACTTGAAGCACTCAAGACTTATGTGTCTTCTGATAAACAAGCTGAATTCCAAACTCTTATAGATTCAGGAGAAAATATGATGATGTGAGAATGACGTGGATGAATGGGCGGTAGACATGGATGAAAATGAGGAATGTGAGAAATGTGAGCTATGAGATTTATAGATATGACTAGTTTGACTGATGATCAAAAAACAGCAATCAAAACATTGATGGAAGATCATCAGACAAAAGTAAAGGCGTTACTTGACAGTGCAAAAGATGCAACTTGAGATGATGCTAAAACTGCTCTCAAAACTCAAATGGAAACTTTGAGAAAGTCATTCTTGGAAAGTTTAAAGACTTATGTATCTAGTGATAAACAAACAGAATTCCAGACATATATAGATAATATTGGTCAGGAACCAGAATGACAACCAGATGATCAATGACCAGACGGTGCAGGTCCTGATATGTGAAACCCAGACGATCAATCAGCTCCACAAGCTACATGAACTGACGATCAAGAAGTACAAGAAATTGTAGATTCTGTAGATACTTCTACAAACTAATAAACTGCGATTCTAAAAATATTAAAAATCACTCCATTTAGGAGTGGTTTTTTCTTTATAGACGGAAAAGGATACGGGGGTTGCCCGTATCCTTTTAATGCCATTGCACCATAGGAAAACCGTTTTTTTGATGTTCTGACGATTTTTTTTGAATTTGCTGTTCGACGAGCTCCATTTTTTTGAGGAGAACCTCCAATTCATTTTGTTTTTTTGATATCTCTGCTGTCAAATTGTTTTTTTGAGATATCAAATAGTCTAGACTTTTGGATGTTTTAAGAGATAGATAGCAAAGTATTCCTATCCCTGCAAAAATGATAAAGCAGATTATAATTAGTATCTTCTGTATCTTCTTCAGTCTGAGGTCTAGTTGTTTTCGGGATTCGTCGTCCATGTCGTCCTCCGTTGACTATTGTTATTCAAAAAATATCTTTAGTTAGATGCTACCTTAAAATAAGTTTTATATATTTTTGGTAGCTTTAGACTTTTATAATTATCTGACTTCAAAAATCAAACTTAATTATATCAAATAAATAGATATCTATTTGTACTTAAAAGTTATATAATACATATTACAAATTAATAAATTTTGACTGAAATTTCTAGATTTTATATATTAAAAAAAGACGTACAAGCTACGTCTTTTTATATTATTAAATATTTTTTATTCTTTTAGAGTAACGTTTCCTTTCCCGATATTATCAAAACTATCATATATCTCATAGGATACTCATGCTAGACTTTTAATGTCAAATTCTACAACATTTCAGTTAAATTTGGTTATAGTCGCTCAATCTTGGTATATTATTCATCATTTGACACTCGATTCATCGTCTTTGAATACCAGTCATATGTGATAAGTTCAGTCGTCTTTTTTGGTTACTTTTACTCATTCTTTCACTAGATAAGGAGGATTTGTTTCTTTATCTACTATGTTTATACTCAAAGTTTTTGTGGAATATTCTCAATTTTTATCAATAGCTTTGAAAGTCACATTGGCTCTTCATATATCTATATTCTTTGGAACTTCAACAGTTTTTACTTCGGATATATCAGTAGCATTATATGCAAATGTATTTGCCAAAGTATTATTTACATATATCTCAACTTTTTTTATTGTTTGGGATGATTTTGCACTATACCATACACTAAAAGAACGAGATACTGTAGCATTATTTTTTGGATTAAATACAGTTAGTTTAATGTCTGAATTATTTGATCATGAATTTACTGAAGATTCTCATCGACGATCACATTCGTTCTGTGGTCCTTTATCCAAATATAATTGTTTTCCTATTACTTCTCCATAAGAGGTTAGTCATCATGATACCCACCGATTTCTAACGTCAGCAATATCCCTTTCTGTAATACTATAAGGTTTTATCACATAAGCTTCTTTAATTCGATTATCAGGGGTGCTTGATGAAAGTTTTCCATCACACAGTCAGTCTATTTCTATTTTTGTAGCGGTATCGTCTGTTTCATTAGGTAAATTTTCCAACCGTCAGATGGTATTTACTATAAGTCATACAGGAGTAGTATTTGTGGCAAGTTTTCAGCTTAATTTGGAAATAGCAACAGTTTTTATATCTTTTTCTTCCATATCTTCTTTTTTGATATATCCAGCTTTTTGCATAGTCCCAAAGAATGTTTTCCAAGCGTCAGCATTAAGCCATCATCAGTATGCTTCTACATTCATAGGTTCTCATTTGGTATTTCAAGCCCAGTATATTGCGACTTTGGAAGGGGTATATGCTACCATCCAACCATCTCTTGGAAGCTGTTTTCAATTCTTTAATTTTAAATCTGTGGTTCCACTTTTTGTAGCGACAGGGAATCATTCATAATTGTATGTTGGTACCCAGCCTGGAGGGAAGTTACTTTTATCGGAAAGTGTTTTCCATATCATATATGCTACTCAAGAAGGAATTCTTTGTTTTTCAATTTTTGAACTTTTTTTATAAATCAGAGATCAGTCAGGACCTCTTATTTCTAGTATAGGATCTACAGCGGCAGGTTGTCATAAGGCACTTAAATTCGAGAAAGCTGTTGCTAATTCTATCATTTTTACTTCTCAAGCTCAAATAGCAAGAGGGTATCCATAATTTATTTTTCTGCTCAAAGTTGTTATCCCAAGTTCTTCCAAAAAATCTTTTACAGCGTCTTCTTGTCATGCAGCAAAGTACATTTTGATAGCAGGAATATTTCTACTGTATGCCAAAGCCTTTTTTAGACTCATCATCCCCAAAAATTTTCCATCAGCATTATTAGGCTTATTTTCTCATATTTTAAACGGGATATCAAAGACAGGAGTATCTATTGTAAATCAATTTTTTAGAATAGCCAACGCATAAACAAATGGTTTGATACTTGATCAAGGTTGTCTTTCAGCCTGTACCATATCTACTTTCCCGTCTATAGTTTCATTTTCATAATTTGCAGACCCAACATATGCTAGTATATCACCATTTTTACTGTCCAAATATATCATAGACGAATTGTTTCCTCATCTTGCTATTATATAGTCCATATTCTTTTTTATACTGCTTTCAGCAAGTTTTTGCATATTGTAATCTAGAGAAGTAGTGATTGTTAGTCATCATTTTTTTAATAAGTCTTCTCCGTATTTATTCTGGAGTTCGTCCATTACCCGGAATACGAAATGAGGAGCTTTTATATCTATTTTTACTTTATTGAATTTATAATCCAGTCCTGATATAAATACTTTTTTCATAGTATCTTGATCAATATATCAGTCCTCAAACATCCTTCCTATTCAAACATCCTTTCTTCATGTCTGATAGGTTAAATGATAATTTTGTTCATTGTATGTAAAATCAAAATCGAGTAGTCCAGCCAGATATTTTAGAAATGCGTTAGTTTCCTTATTGAAACTAAAAGTAGAATCATTTATTTTTGTAGTTATTTCTTTTATAGCCTTATCTTTTATTCATCATGTTAGTGGAACTTCAGCTCCCTGCAGATCTTTTATTATTATCTTTCCCATAACAGTATCTTTTTTTGTATAGGGATTGTATAAGGTAGGAGATTGAGGAATTCATGCTAGTATACATGATTGTAATACATCAAGGTTTTGAGCGGAAGTTCCAAAATATGTTTGGGAAGCTGCTTCTATTCAGTATGCATTATTCCCGAGGAATATATGGTTTAGATACATCTCAATGATTTTTTCTTTTACTTTCCTGTCAAGGTCGGTGCTTGATAGGTTTGGGTACTTGCTTTTCAAAGAATTTTTTATGTAGTCGTTTAGTTGCATAGCCAAAACTATTTCTTTGAGTTTTCTTTTTATAGTTTTGTCTCTGGAAAGCAGAAAATCTTTGATAATCTGTTGTGTAAGTGTAGAACCACCGTGAGCACTTCATCATAGATTAGTAACATCATGAATTCAAGCTCTGATGATTCAGTTTATATCTACTCAAGGATTAGTCCAAAAATTTTTATCTTCTACAGCAATTATAGCGTTGATCATATTTTTGGAAATTTTTTCGTATCAAACATATTTCCTGTTTTCTTCAAAAATTTTGTAAAGTTCCACTCCATTTCTATCTTTTATGACAGAAGCTTGAGAAAAACTTATATTTTCTATTTTTGATATAGGAGGCAGTTCTTTCAATATATTTATATTAAACCATACAAGTGCCGCCACAATAGGAATAAATACTATAAATATGAATAAGAAGAAAAATAAGGTTATTGGAAATTTTTTCTTGTTTTTTTTGTAAGAAGATTTCCTAAAAGAAGCAAGCTTAACTCTTTTAAATTTTTTTTTGAAAGTTATCATTATTTTTAGGGATTATTACATATATATGTATCAAATAATAGAGCTGTTTATGCCTACCCATCTTCTGGTAACCACAAACCTTCAAGCAGCATTCATATCTTCTACGAGAATTTTATTATTTTTATAATCAATATCTATAACTATTCATACATGTCAGTATCCACTGTATCTTCATCCTGCACTACTAAATACTACTATAGCACCATTTCTTGCAGTTTTACCTACACTGTATCCAGCAGCTTTTGCATTAGAATACCATGAAATAGCGTTACCTCCCCAAAGTCTTTTTTGTTTACCATCGGAAGCATATGGGAATTTTTTGATAGCAACGTACCGAGTACAGTAACCGCGGCTAAATCAGTTCCGTACGCTTGGATTGTAGTACCATCTAGAAACTGTACTAGAACCTCCACTACTTGAATATCTAGTTGTACTTGGTGTAGCAGCTTTCTTTGTAGTAGTTTTTGAAGTTGTTTTTCCTGTATTTTTAGTAGTAGCCTTTGCTATAGGTGTTTGTACTACAGGAGGTTGAACTACTTTTATTAGTCAAATATTTCTTGCTTGATCTTCAGTAATAGGTATAAAAATTTCTTCTTCTTTTTCTACTACATAATTTGGATCAGAGATATAGTTAAGTTCCATCAAATCATCTAGACTTAATTTATATTTTGCGGCAAAATCTTTTAAATTTGTAGATTCTGGCATGTCATAAATTATTCAATCCTGCTCTGAAATTACAAGTTTATCTCAAATTTTCACAGAGTTCTTTTTCAAAGAATTGATGTTTTTTAAATGCGAAACTGTAGTTCAGAATTTTGTAGAGATACTTGAAAGAGTGTCTCAAGGCTGAACTATATAAGTAAATTTGCCACTATCGCTATCATCGAAGATGGCTACATTATCAAGAGAAATATATCATTCATCTTGATAATCTTTTATTTGTAGAAAAGCAGCGTTCACTCAATTAAACTTTTCTTGTATGCTGTATTTATCTGCTGCAATTATCACGTAACAAAATCAAAACAAAAAGGAAGTTGATAAAAGAACATTTAAAACATTCTTTTTATATCTTTTTTTGATTAAATACATTTTAATTTTTTTTATAAATGGCGGAGAGAGAGGGATTCGAACCCACGGTCCGCTCGCACGGACAACTGTTTTCAAGACAGCCGCATTCAACCACTCTGCCATCTCTCCAAAATTGACATAAAATTTATTTTAATGTTTTTGGATAAAATTTCAAGTCTTTTTTTATTCAAACTTAAAAAATCTAAAAACATTGGTCTTATATAGGGAAACATATATTAATTTTACATATTTTTCGTATATAATTTTTAAAATGTATTAAAATTATATTTAAATTTAATGTAAAATCAACCTAATGTTATTATAATATTTTAAAACTTTATAATATGGTATTTTTCTAATAAAAATCTTTTTCTTTTGTACAAAATAAGAAGTACTATATAATATTGTAATTAAATGTGTAAGATAAATATTAGATTTAATAAAAAAAATATTTTACTTATCTATTGATAAATTTATATTCTTGCAGAGAATTACTAACAAAATTATCTTTTAAAATCCTTAAAATGTATTAAAAATATATTTCAATTTTGTATAAAATCAGTATAATAAGAAAAATATTTTTTAGAAACTATAAGTTTTTATATTATGATTTCAAACAGAATTAAGAATCTCAAAATGTTTTATCCAGTGGAGAAGTGAGAAGATAATCCTATATTGAGAGCAAAATCTACCCCAGTTACTACTTTCGATGATGATTTACTTGAATTTGCTGATGTCCTCAATGAGCTCATGTTTGAATATGATGGAGTAGGACTTGCTGCACCACAGATAGGAAAAAATATTAGAATGATAAGTATTACATTTCGAAATGTCGGGAAAAAAGATATGACCTTAAGAAAATCTGAAATAATGATAAATCCCGAACTTGTTTATACTGGCAATGCCAAAGATATAGATTCTGAATGATGTATATCTCTGCCATGATTGGAATGTAAAGTCAAAAGATGTAAGGATATCAAAGTAAAATATCAGGATGTTCTTGGTAATTTTAAGACAATATCTGCCAAATGATTCAATGCTCGTATAATATTACATGAAATGGATCATCTAGATGGTATTCTTATGTGTGACAACGCTATTAGTAAAAAATGTAAAGATAATATAAAAAATATGATAAGAGAATTGTAGATATTATTTTCTAAAATTTATCTCTTCGCTATCAAGATCTATAAGCACTGATGGTGGATTGTTCAATATCCCTCCATCAATAAAAATATCTATTTGACGTGCAATAGTTTCATCAAGTTCATCAATAGATTTTATACTGCTTTTTCAGGATATGTTTACAGATGTGGATATAAACGGCTGTCATAGTTTATCTACAAAATTTTGTAGATTTGTTTTAATAATTCTTATCCCAAGTTTATCAATATCTCCAAGTTCAGGCAAAAAGTCCTTATCTTTTTTTGGTAATACCAGAGTTATTCAGTGATATTTATTCAATAATTTGTCTAATATTTTGGGGAAATCAGCAGGGACATTGAAATGCTGTTGTATCCATTTTATATTTGGTGCAATTATGGACAGAGGTTTTATCAAATTTCTCTGTTTTATTTTGTATATTTTTTCTACAGTATTGGCAGTTATTATAGCTCCTATTCAGTATATTGTATCTGTAGGGTAGATAAATAGTTTTTGATTTAAAGCTTGTTCTTCAAAAAAAATTTTATTTTTTTCAAAATAATCTATATTATATATTTCCATATTTTTTAAAAAATGTAACTAAAATTTGCAAAAAAACGTTTTATATATATAATTAAATAAAACAAATTTACAATATAAAAACAAAAAAAAAATAATGGATTCTCAACAGTGTAGTAAATTGCTTACTGATTACCTTTACAATAAAATACATGTAGAAAAAGTTGATTATAGTACTTTGAAGATTCCTCAATTGATCAAAGACGTCTGGTGAAATGATGCTGTTTTTTGTCATAAGGCAATAGGAGCTTCCCAGTGAGTCAAAGAACTTATGATAGATGTAAAAAATAATCCTGAAGCCTACTCTAACGGGAAAACTGGTGTAGAGGATGGAGATACTTCTAGTACTAAAGTACATTGAGCTGCTACAGATCAGGATCAGACTACCAATATCGATGAAGACACTCAATCATCAAATCAAGATGATGAAGATATAAAACAGTCAAATCAAGAAATTTCAAATCAAGATAAACTTTATGAATCAGAAACAGAAGATGGTAAGGCTACTACAAAAACAACACAGGTAACCAAAAGTTATGTACAAGAAACAAAGAAGCAAGATGATATGTTTGGGAATGTATGACCTACCGCTCTATATTACCTCAAGATGACTTGAATTCTTATAGCATCAATTATAGCGATAATTTTATTATTTTGAATTCTTAAATATTTATTGGCATTTTTGTATGATGTTTTGTTTAATCATAGAGTAAAATTCGTAAAAGTTGTATTGCCGAGATGAGATAGTAAAATGGATCGTGAAAGAGAAAAAGAAGTAGCCAAAGATATGAAAGAAAAAATTTCTAGAATGGCTCAGGTTTTTAGAAATTTTCACAAACTATGACAAACTACTGTTTTGGAAAATATATTGAGGTATGTCTTTGATAAGCCTAAAGTAGCTCTTATAATGCATTATGAAAATTGAAAAATCAATTTTATAATATGATCTTACCCTGAATACTTGAGAATTATAGAATGAGCTATTTCTGCACAGTATCCTGAAGCAAGTATTGAGAGTTGTCCAAGACCTATCTTTTTCAAAAAGAAATACGAACAACTTATCCCTATGGAAACTACCAAAGACAGCGTATATCCTATTAGGATATTTAAGCAGTTGGAAGACGATCCTATAAATAATGTGATAGATGCTATATGAAAAGTATCAACAGATGATACGTTTTCTTTGTTGATCACAATAAAACCTGATTCTGAAAAATTCAACAAAAGGGCACAGGCTATGGCTGAATGATTATTTAAAAAAGATAAAGCTACCCTTGATAAGCTTAAATGGTGGAAAAGACTTATAAAGCCTTGGACACGGTTTGATTTTCTTATATATTGACCTAGCGAGAAACTTATCAAAACATTTGCTCCTGGAGCTCAACAATGAGATCCTTTCATACGTATGCCGAAAGCAGAGGAAGAAGCTTTGAATACAATAGCAGAGGAGGCAGGGAAGCCGGCTTTTCAGGCTTGATTCCTTATGATAACATCTTCTGATGTTCCAAACAGGGCAGATGAAAATAAAGATAATGTAATGAGTGCTTTTAGTGTATACAAAGATGAATACAATAACTGACTTGATCAGCCGGAAATTATGGCGGATATACTTGGTTTTTTCACAAAACCTATGTGGAAATTCGCTTCAAAATTTTTACTTACCACGTTTTTTTATAAGAGGGCAACATTTACAGTAGATGAATTGGCTTCTCTCTTCCATTTCCCAGATTCTACTTTCAACCGTTCTCCGGTTATTACTTGGATGGATTACAAAGTTCTTCCACTTCCTGATGCATTGCCTACACTCAAAGAACCAAATGATTACTGTATCACATGAGTTATTGCAGAGGAATACAAAAAATGAGATATATCTACTATATTCAATGAGCATCCTAGTTGGGCTTCTTGTGAAGAAATAGAAGAAATAGAAGAATTGCAGGAAGTAGATAAAGTTCCAGCAGCAGTTCTTGAGGGTAAAGAAATAATTAAAAAAGATTGAGTAAACTATGTAAAAGTACCAAAGAAAAGAAGGAAAGTTGGTCTTAGAGTATTTAAGGATTGAATACTTCTTTGAGTAAACTCATATAGAAATAGGTTTACTCCTGTATATATCAGGAAAAAAGATCGTAGTAGACATCATTATATTATGTGAAAGTCAGGTTGAGGTAAGTCAGTATTTATTTCTTCTCTTGCCAGACAGGATATATGGAACGGTGAATGAATCTGCGTGATAGATCCGCATGGTGATCTTGTAGAGGATATACTAGCATACATACCAAAAGAAAGAGCAAAAGATGTGATATATTTTGATGCTGGTAATGAAGATAGGCCTATGTGATTAAATCTTTATGAAATAGATAGTATTGATCAGGCGGATAGGGTAGTAAATGATGCTACAGAAATATTTTTGAAGATGTTCTGACCAGAAATTTTCTGACCTAGAATCCAAGAATATTTTAAATACTGAAGTCTTACTTTGCTTGAAGATATGGAAGATGGTGCTACATTGATAGATGTGCCAAGACTTTTTACTGATGAGATATTCCGTGAGTACAAAATCAAAAAAGTTAGAAATCCTATAGTAAGAAATTTCTGGGAAAGGACTTATAACGCTATGGGTGATAGAGAAAAACAGGAAATCATACCATACTTTACTTCCAAATTCGTATCTTTTACTACCAATAGACTTATCAGAAATATAATCTGACAGACAAAATCTGCATTTAAATTTAGAGAGGCTATGGATAGTGGAAAGATTTTACTAGTAAATTTGAGTAAATGAAAGATATGAGATATAAATGCACAGCTTTTGGGTATGATTTTGGTAGCACAAATTTATAATGCTGCGATGTCTAGAGCTGATGTGCCTGAAGACGAAAGGCGTGATTTTTATCTATACGTAGATGAGTTCCAGAACTTTGTTAGTGGCACATTCGCTGATATCTTGTCAGAAGCTAGGAAATATCGTTTATCACTTATTATGGCTCACCAGTATATTTGACAGTTAGAATGATCTTCAGGCAACAATCTAGGAGAATGAAAATGATGAAAATCTGATGTAAAAAAAGCTGTATTTGGTAACGTTTGAACAATGCAGTCATTCAAGGTTGGTGCCGAAGACGGTGAATTCCTAGAAAAAGAATATTCTCCTGTATTATCTGCACAGGATATAGTCGGTATTTCCAATTACAAAGTATATATCAAACTTAATATAAATAATGCTACTTCCAGAGTATTTAGTCTGGACACTATATGGACTACAGATTACAGGAATCTCAAAGTAGCAGAGATTCTCAAAGAATACAGCGGTAAAAAATACTGACGTAAAAAAGAATTCGTAGAAGCCGAAATTACTGCAAGATTATGAATGTTGGAAGAAATTGATGAAGAAGATGGAGATTCTGATTCTTATTCAGACACAGATTCGGATAACACTAATTATTCCGATGATAATGATGAATGACAGTGATAATATTTTTACAAAAATTTCAATACAATGTGAGAATCAATCTCAAAAAAAGAAAAAACATGATGAGGCAGTCAGCGTGAATGAGATACTGCACCTTATTTGTCTGCTTGCCTGTGAAATATTACTCTGGAGCAGATATTGCCTGGTATAAATATGAAAGATCTACAGGTAATTGATGCAGGGCAGAAGAACGTTATTTTCTATGGTGATCCTAATAGAGATCAGCCTCTTGGGTTTTGTTCTGCAGATGCAGTAGTTGCCTGATATATCTTTCTTTCTTTAAATAAAGAGGCTTTGGATGTTTTTAAATGAGAGATAGTAGTAGATTTGTGAGCAGGAGATAATACTTATGGCTAT
>CALFEN010000089.1 GCA_937950065.1 uncultured bacterium
AATCATTTAATATGTCCATTTGTATTTTTAAAAAATAAAACTTTATCCAATTATAAATAATTTTGTAATTTTTGTCAAAATATTGATTTTATAAATAGTATACATAAATAATTTTTATTTTCAATGTTTTGATAAAAAAATTTAAAAAAGTTATCTAATTTTGAGAATGATTTGACACTAAATGTGGTATAAAAATTTAAGATTAGTCAATTTTTTTAATAAATTTTCGGAGAGATTTAATATAGACTTTATCATACCAAATTTCTCATATAAATATCTCTTTCATTAATATAGCTTTAATTAATTTTGCAAGTAAATTTTGATCGGCTTTATTTTCTTCCCAAAAAGTATAACTATTGATTCTATATTTATATTTTTTATCAATTCTCGATAATTTATTTATCTTGATTTAGTATCTCAAAAATATATACTAATCACAACAAAGGAGGGGACATCATGACAAAATGGTTCATAATCTTTATCATTTTTGCCTTATTGGGCGGATGCTGTAGTATTGTCCCCGTAGACGGATATAACAAATCTTATCCCAACAGGAGTCATAGACATTTCAAAAGACATCACCACAAAACCATACAAATTCACATACCATGACTCTCACCTTTGCCTACTTCCCAAGGTCGTTAGGGATCCTAACGGCCTTGCCCCAAAATATAATTTTGTATTAATTAAATATATCTATTCCTGCGTAGACTTCTTGATTTAAATATGTAAAATACGAAAATAGAAAGAAATAAAATTTAAATTTTTTTACCATTTTCTTTTAGATATTCTTGTATTAATTTTATATGCAATTGATCTTTTTCTCTATTGTACAATTTTTTCCATTTCAGGACATTTCCCAAAGAAACAAATCTAATACCTTCGACCACGTCCGCAGTGTCTATCAATTCGTCAACATTCCAATCACCTGGTGCCCGTTTCAAAAACATCTCCAAAGATTCATTTATTATGATTTTGGGATGTCACAAATATGAAGTAGAAAGAATTCAAAGTTTGGTAGCACTTTCCCATGATTGTGGACGAACTACGAGATCTATGTCTGATATAGTTGATGTTATTCCCCTGAGATACAAAGGTCAGGAGCCAAACACTGCAAAATCATTTCTATCCATATTCAGATCTTTTAATCATTCTCTAAAATATTCTATATTCTCCATGATTATTTCAATAATTTAAATATACTTTTTATAATAATATTTAAACAATATTCAATATATTTTTTAGATTCATGTAAGGAAAAATTCAATTGAATTTTTTATAAAAATGTGTAAATTTAGAAATATTTTAAAATTTAAAAAAGATAAAATGAAAAAAATAATCATTTGAGGTTTTATATTATCTTTATTTTTGTGACAAAGTTTCGCAGCAGACAGTTATATATCAAAGAACTGCGAAACCAAATCCAATAAAATGATTTGTAGCAATTACAAATCATATCAAGACAAAGTTGATAATCTCATCCAAAGTATAGAATCAAAATATTCAGACATAACATTAAAGGTAAAATTAAAACTATTAACAGTAAAGATAAAGACCCTACAGCAAAAATTCAAAAGCCAATGAAAATATAAATGATGAGTAGAATTTATATTAGAATATATGAACTACAAAATAAACAATATCTTGGACAACACATGAAGTGATGATAGCAGTTCTTCTATAGAAGATGGGAGTAATGATATCGGTTGAAAAATATACATAGATAGCCTTCCAAATACTATCTCTCTAAAAGTATGAAGCAAAAAGGCAGATTTTCTAAAATTTAAAATAATAAATGAAAGCGACAAAGACATTTATCTTTCCTCTTTTGATTTAAGCGGAGATCTAGAAGCTTTTAATACAAACACATTTAGATTAAATTATGACAATTTAAGTAAAACTCTATCAAATTTATCTGTAAAAATTCCAAAATCCAGCGAAAAACAATTTATTTTAAATTGAGATATGGCAAGTACATTTAGTGGCAAATTCAGCTTAATCCTAGAAGATTTTACATTTAAAGACAGCGAATGAAAAATTGTAGATTATACTACAGACAATCCTAGTATAAAATGAGATTATGAAATAGGATCAAAAAATTATGTAACTGAAACTAGCAGTACTCCCGTAGAAGATCCTGCTTCTAGCATTTTATCTTCTACTGATGAAATTACAGTAGCCAGCTATAAACTCAGGGTAAAATATATGGACTGCTTAATCAAAGAATTGACTTTGGTAAACATATGAACCGGCACACAAACACAGGTTAGTAGTTCAAATTATAATTCATATAATGGTGCAGACAATAATGTAGATAAAGTATATCTCTATACTTCATCTGGGAAAAAACTATGACAGGCTACCATGTTAAACTGACTTGTAAATTTCCAATTTTCTGATCCTGTGGTTGTACCTGTAAACGAGGATTTTTATCTAGTAGTAAAAATAAAACTAAACAAAGTTTCAGGGATAAACAATACAAACAAATTTATAAAATTTGGTATGCTAACTCCTGGAGACAGCATCAACAAAAACTGATGAACTTATACTACAAATATCGTGACCAAAAATACATGAGTACAGATATCATGAGTATACATATGAAGTTTTGATGGAAGCGTAGGCAATTTACAAGTAGTTAGAAAATCCAATATTTTAGTATCTTCTCTTACTCAAACTAACCATGCTCTAGTATCAAATACATGAATTTTTGGATTTAGTGCTACAAGTCAATGACAAAGCAGTCCTGCTATCAAGGAATTTAGATTTAACGTATATGTATACAATTCTTCAAGCAGCAGCAATAATTTCAAAATTTTATGAAATAGTTTTGAACTCAATATCAATTGAAGCAGGATCTCCAGTAATGACGTAAAATTTTATAATACACTCGGTTCATGTAAAGACCTCTGATGAGACAGTATTAATTGAACATCAGACCTCACCTATGTAGATTCAAACAATTATCAATACTGCGTAAAAGCAGTTTTTGGATGAAACTACAGCAACTGATACAGCCTCACACCAGACAAAACCTATGAATTCAAAATAAATGCAAATCCAGTAAATTTTGGCAATTATAGTAGTGTTAACGCTGGATTCGATGATATCTCCACTTACAATGTAAACGATACATACACAAATATATCCAAACAAAACACTTCATTTGTGTGGTCAGATAATTCAGCAGATTACCTAAACACATCTCTATCCAACCGGTTTACTGACTGGCTGATGAACTTGTACAATGTAGAGACATGGTATATAGGGAATTAAATTTTATAATAAAGACTCCCCTGCTTATAAAACTCCCATAGTCACAAAGCTCAAAAAAGAAAATTATTTTATAAAAAAGTCAAACTAAACATCAAAAAAAGACATAAATTTCTTGTATTATAAAAAAATTTTTATATAATAGATAAAGACCTGTTTTTGGGAATATATTTTTATCCCAAAAAGGTCTTGAAAAAACAAAAAAAAACATTATTATATGATAGCACTTTAATATTTTAGGTGATATTATGAAAGTAAAATTTGAAAAAAAACTCAATAAACGACTGGTCTGACTTGTCATAGGCAGTGCCATAGTCGGAGCTTGAGGATTGAGTATGACACCCAAAGGAAAATGATTTTGGAAAAGGATGAAAGAGAAAATGTGATGATTTCTTGGATTTTTTAAATCATGACTTGATCAGATGAAAAAAGAGATATCACATAAAAAATAAAAATTTATTAGTAAAAAACACAAATGACTAAAAATAACTTTGAATTAACAAAAGATTATATAGATGTATTATCTCTAGCTTGATTACTAACTTATGCCAAAAACGAAGATACTATATCTGCTGATGAAATATTTATATCAATATATGATTTTCTCAAAAAATTTAGTTTTAATAAACTATTTTGGACTTACCTCGGAGTAAAAGATACCAGCATTCTACAAGATTTTTATGAAGAAAACTACTGACTTGACTTACAGGAAAACGTAGAGGTAAAAATAGATTTTGAGGTTGACCAGATATTAGGACAAGAACTTGATTATTTTGAAAATCATGGATTCAAAAAACTTGATTTTATGGCATTACTTTATGTCTCTTGCAGGCATCTTTCCAGCGATTTCAAAAAATATTTAAACGAAAATGAAGTAGATCTCAAGGCTATGAAAACAAAGATAGACAGCCTTCTCAAAAACCCTGCTTTTTATAAAGTATGAACAATATCTCTTTTTAATATACTATATAAATTATCTAAAGCTTTGAACTTGGATTACGCTAAAATTGAAACCATTATCACATGAGAAGAGATAAGCGATATCAAATTCTTGGATAATCTGGATATAGACATGAATCCTGACGATGACGCATCTACCCAAGACACAGCCAAAATAAGTTCAAATATCAAAAACGATGATAAAAAACTTACTATAGAATATTTTGGAACAGATCTGACCAAGGAAGCAAAAAACTGATATCTTGATCCTTTTGTATGAAGGGAAAAAGAAATCAATCAGCTTATCTATACTCTACTTAGGAAAACAAAAAATAATCCTTTGCTGATATGAGAAGCTGGCGTTGGTAAAACTGCTATAGTAGAATGATTTGCCCAAAAAATAGTTGCCTGACAGGTGAGTGAAAAACTAAAAAATAAAAAGATTTTTATACTGGATATGTGATCTATGCTTGCCTGAACCAAATACAGGTGAGAATTTGAAGCAAGATTTAAAGCTATACTTGAAGAAGCAGCTGATCCGCTAAATAATATAATACTTTTTATAGATGAAATACATACTATCATAGGAGCTGGAAACGCTGAATGAAGTGCTGACGCTGCAAATATGCTCAAACCTTTGCTTTCCAGAGGTAAGATACAACTTATAGGTTCCACTACTTTTGATGAATATCAAAAACATATAGAAAAAGATCCTGCCCTCAAAAGAAGATTCCAGGAAATCATAGTAGACGAACCTACTAGAAACGACAGTATTACTATCCTAAACGGTATCAAAGATAAATTTGAAGAATTCCATGGTATCAATATATCAGAGGAATCCATAATAAGTGCTGTAGACCTTAGCACCAGATATCTATTAAATAAACAATTACCTGACAAAGCTATTGATCTTTTGGATGAAGCTTGTGCTAGAAAATCCACTCTCAATGAAAAACTAAAAAATAATGATGATTTTGTTAACAATGAAAAAGAACTAAAAAATATTCAAGAAAAGATAGAAAAAGCAATCTTGACACAGGATTACTTCGCAGCTGCTGAACTCAAAGAAAAAGAAGAAGCTCTCAAATCTAAATTAAAAAATATGAGATCTCAAAATACTTTACCAAAAGAATTAAGACCAACAGTAAATGAAAACGATATTGGTACTGTATTAGCTGAAAAACTATGAATACCTGAAAACGAGATCAACCAATCTGAAATTCAAAAACTCAAAAATCTTGATAAAACATTAAAAGATAAAATGCTTGGTCAAGATGAAGTTATAGACAATGTAGTAAAATCAATTAGAAGAAATAGATTAAGTGTTGTCAAAAAAACAAAACCAATAGCTTCATTTCTGTTTTTATGACCTTCTGGAGTTGGTAAGACTTACTTATCCAAACTTTTAGCTACAGAATTCTTTGGAGATCCAAAATCACTCATCAGAGTAGACATGTCAGAATTTATGGAAAAACATTCTGTGTCCAAACTTATAGGATCAGCTCCTGGTTATGTAGGCTACGACGAAGGTGGTGCACTTACAGAGTCAGTCAGGAGAAAACCTTATAGTGTAATCCTTTTTGATGAAATAGAAAAAGCTTCTCCTGAAGTGTTAAATATTCTTTTACAGATACTTGACGAAGGACATCTCAAAGATAATAAATGAAGACGAATAGATTTCAAAAATACTATAATAATACTTACTTCAAATATATGATCAGAAGAATTTGGTAAAAAAATTCCAAAAATATGATTCTCCATATCAGAAACGCCAAAGGAATTGGACGAAGATAACTTCAAAACCGTCAAAGGTAGAGTCATGGAAAAATTAAAAGACTTCTTAATCCCAGAACTTCTAAACAGACTAGATTACGTAGTAGTATTTAGACCTTTGAGTAAACAGATATTAGCTTGAATATTCAAAACAAAAATAGAAGAATTTCTATGACAATGGAAAGAGAAAGAATGAATAAAACTTCCAAAATTTAGTGACAAAAAAATATCTGAAATAATTGATGAAATTTACGATCCACAGTTTGGTGCTAGACCTATAGAAAGATATATTTATGATAAAATAGAACCTGATTTTATAGAGCAGATAATGGATTCTCACAAAAATTAAATTAAGCTTACCGTCCCCCAAAAGGCGGTAAGTTTTTATTTATAATAAATTTTAGAATAACAGGGACGGCGCCGGGGGATCCCGACGCCGTTTTATCAGAGTTTGACCTCTTCGATACAATTCAAGCAGAATCAGAGGTTTGTTTTTTCTGCTGAAAGACAATACTTGATACCGCACATAAAAACAAATAAAGCGGGAAAAAAACAAGAATCTTTGTAACAGACCAAAGGTTTATTGCCCACGGGCAAATATTTTGCCATT
>CALFEN010000090.1 GCA_937950065.1 uncultured bacterium
ATAAATATACTTTATTTTTCAAAGTATATCTGTGTAGAGCCCATTGCCCCGAGCTTGCAGTCTCTCATATAGAAGGCATTGGAGAAGCTGCGAACATTCTCCTGTTTCAGGCGAATGTGTGCTCCAGGCGTGGGATTTCACGTCTGGGCTTTTTTTATAAAAAAATTTCCAGTGGATTATAATCATTAAATTGATTTTTTACAAATTGTTTCTACGAAATTTGAATAGGGCATTAAAAGCATTTTGTAAAAAATTAATATTTTTATCTAAAGCATATTTTTAGATCGTTATAATTTTTTTGGGATTTAAGATCAAAATATTTTATAGTGCCTTCGTCATGAGATGCAAAAATCACTGTTCAGTAGCGTTTAAAATATTCCATCATCAATTCATATATTTTTATTTGCAGGTCTTTATTTAGATACGTTCAAGGTTCGTCTAATAATAATATTTTAGGTTTGTGAATCATAGATTTTGCTATCGAAACTCTTTCTTTTTCTCCACCACTTATTTGAGATATCTTTTTCTTCATCAATTTTTTTATATCCAAGAACTCCAGTAAGTAATTTTGAAATTCAATATCTTTTGATGCGGTTCAAATCAAAAACGGCAGTTCTAAATTTTGTTCCACATCAAAATTATTTAATAAATTAAAATTTTGAAAAGCATATCAGACTTGAGTATTCCTATAAAATGATATAAATCAAAAATTTTGGATATATATATCTTTATCTTCAAATAGCACTTTTCAATTATCAGGTTTTAATAATCCTCAAATTATATTTAGTAATGTGGTTTTTCCGCTTCCACTGGGTCAGTAAATACCACAAATTTGATTTAAATTTAATTTGATAGAAAAATCTTTTATGACGTTTTTTGAATTATAAGAAAAGTTTATATTTTTTACTTCCAGCATTTTTTTATATAATCTAAATAATTGTTTTATAATAATGATTTTAGGGGAAAATCCTAGAAAATATTTGTAGAAAAATAATGTTTTAAAATGGATATTTATGTGAGGTTCTTATATTATTTACATGATATATAATTATAAAACAGACATTTCATCTTTCATGTAAAACATGCTTTTATTTTTATAATTCTGAAAAATTAATTTATAATTATTATAAATTTTTTTAAAATCTAAAAAATATATTTAATGAAATAGATTTATTTTTGACAGTCTTGGTTCATTGCAAAACAGAATCTATATAGCAATGCTATCATAGATTTGTAAAGCCTATTTTTTTGTAAACTTCATCTATCTTTTTGCTTGCTATTTCATTGGCTTTTTCAGCTCATTTTTTGAGGGAGTCTATCATATACTGGTCGGTGCATTCTTCTTTCCTCATCTGGATAGGTCTTACAAAATCCATAAGTTTTTCAAAAAGAATATCTTTGGCTTCCTTGTAGGAAAATCATCATGCCAAATATCTCTGGCGTATTGTTTTGTCTTCGTCTTCTGTCAAAAATAGTTTCATAATATTATAAATATTACATTTATCAGGGTCTTTGGAAGCTTCTACAGGTAAGGCATCAGTAGTGATAGTTTTTACTTTTTTCAAAATACTTTTTTCATCTTCAAATATCCCTATAAAATTGTTGTAAGACTTGGACATTTTCCTCCCGTCCATTCCTGGCACGGTTGCGACTTCTGCACGGATAAAGGCATCAGGCAGGACAAATGTCTCTCCAAAAAGATTATTAAATTTTTGAGCAATATCTCTGGCAAATTCTACGTGTTGTTTTTGGTCTTTGCCTACAGGGACAAGATTCACGTCATATAGCAGTATATCTGCTGCCATTAGTATTGGATAATTAAAGGTTCACATAGATATTTCGTCATTTGTTTTTTTATTCATAGCATCTTTGTAAGCGTGCATCCTTTTCATAAATCCCAGATGTGTAATACATGCCAAGACCCAGTTTAACTGTGCATGTGCAGGGACGTCGGAATGTTTGAAAACAAGGACTTTCTCTGGATCAAGTCCGCAGGCAATATATGCTCTGAGTATATTTAATATATTTTTTGGGAGGTTTTTGGCATCGTGAAATGCTGTAAATGCGTGCATATCAGCCACAAAAGCAGTGATGTCATATCATTCTTCATATTGGAAGTCTACCAACGGTTTGACAGCTCCAAAATAATTTCAGATATGTATTTGTTCAGCTGTAGGTTTTATTCATGTAAATATTTTTTTCATTTTTTTCTCATAGATCGGAAGAGCGTCGTGTAGGGAAAGAGTGTAGATCTCGGTGGT
>CALFEN010000091.1 GCA_937950065.1 uncultured bacterium
TAGATGAATGTCATATTCATATCTATCTGATTTAAACACAGTAATCTGAGTATATCAATTATGATTCATTATTCTAACTTCATAAGGAGCTTTAATATATCTTGCAAGGTATTTATTTTCACCTATCTTATTCATATCTCACAAATCCAAAGTTCATTCAAATCAACTCTTATCTTTCAACTCAAAAAGTTTATTTACATTCTGCTTTAACATTTTACCTAAAGTCTCCACATTTTCTATTGTAGCTTCTTTATTTTCAGGATTATTAGTAGTTTCATCCTGTTCAGTTGGAGAATTTTTTTCAGTAGGTTTTTTTTCTGTATGATTATCCTCTTTTTCATCAACTTTCTTTCATACTTTGATTATTCTATGTCCTGCGACTAAATCTGAAAACATATATCTATCCCAAACAATCTCTTTTCAATCCTCTGCTCTCAAAACAAAATTTCATTCTTCATCAATCCTTATTACAGAAAATTTTTCATCTCATTTTTTCCATTTCTTCAAAAGTCTTATGATACCATTTCACAATTTCCTCAAGATATTTGGTTGCAAAAGAATAGTATCTCATAGTTTTACTTGAGATATATCCATAACAGTTTGATCCTTTGAATCAATTTCCCTTTGAATATTTCACAAATCTTTAGATGATGTTGAAGAAGCTTTTACATTCTTTGTTTCTTTATCAGACTTTACTTCTTCTGGTTTTTGATTAAACAAATCAGCAATTTTTTGTTTTGATCATTCTACAAACTTTCAAGCTCTAGTATTTTTGAAACTTTCCCACATTTTAGATGCTTTTTCTTTCAATTTGCCAAACATTTTTTTGATTTAAATATAATAAAAGATATTGACTATATAATCATTTGTTACAAAAAGTCAATACATTTTTTAAATCTTAGAAATCATATCTATTATCATCTGATATAGATTTTTATATTTATCATCGATATTTATCTCTTTCAAGTTTTTTTTAGCCAGATCCAAATTCTGTGAAATAAGACTTAAACCATATTCTATAGCTCAATTTTGCTCAAAAACCTCTTGAAGCTTTGATATTTTTTCATCATCCAAAGTTTTTCACATGCAGGATTTCAAAAACTCCTTATCCTGCTGCGATGAATGAGTAAATATATAATCAGTAAATATTGTCTGTGCTCATTCCTTGATATCATTAAATCTAGACTTAGAAGAATTTCCTGTATCCAAAACTATATCCTTAAGGTCATCTCTGACTTGAAAAGCCTGTCCAAGATATGTTCACAAATTTTGCAACTGCTCCAAAACATCGTCTTGT
>CALFEN010000092.1 GCA_937950065.1 uncultured bacterium
ATCCGGTAAGTTATCTTTATCTATCTTATCAAATTTCACAAACCTTCTGGTAATAACATCTTTGAGTGATTTATAATCGTCTGACTGTCATTTTTTGAGTCAACGAATTTTGTAGTTTCTATATCATTTTTTGTACAACAAACCTCATGACATAGCAGATAACCCTCCAGAGACATTACTGCCGCCAAAATGTGAAATATCCAAAGCTTCTATCTTATAAGGAAAATTATTTAAGTCATATTTTGATTTAAGAACTTTGAGAATTTCTCACATTAAATTTTCTTTTTCAAAGGAGGAAGATACTATCATAGACTCCAAAAAATTATCCATTAAGTGTTTTATTTCATTCTTTTGTTCGCTAGGCAATTTTTTTATCTTCTTTGAGAAGCCAAAGTTTTCATCTGAAACTTTAAACTCTCCAAACTCATTTTCAAAGTTTTGTATTATATCCGAAATAGAAATATCCTGAATCTTTTCTTTGTATCTAATAATATCTATAAGTCTTCACTGGAAAAAGTTTAGCAACACATAAGCATAATATTCTCCAACTTCTTTTATCTGAAAAAACCATCAAGAAATTTGAGGATCTATGACCACAGTTTGCTTTTCTATAAATTTTTCCAGATTGATATAAATATCTCTAAGTTTAGCAGCTCGTTCAAAGTTTTGCTTATCTACAGCATCATTTATCTGTCTCAATAGTTCATTACTTATAGTTTTACTATTTCATTTAAAAAAATCCACTATCAAAGAAATAATTTTTTTATAATTATCTTTGTATTCTAGATTGGACTTATTGACGCACCAGCCTTTGCACAGACCAAAAATATAATCCGAACAAAGTTTATTTTTTGCGAACTCTGTTTTTTTACAAGTTCTATATCAGAGAAACTGTCTCATTATATGCAATAATTTTTTGAGTTCATTTCTCATCGGTTTTGGTCAAATATAGATTGCTCCATCATTTTCTCTAAATCTCGTCATAGTAATCAAAGGAAAGTCTTCATTTGTTATTTTTATATATACATATGAATTGTCTCATTTTAATAATGAATTGTATGGAGGAAGATTTCTTTTGATAAGACTTTGCTCTAGAAGTAAGGCTTCGGATTCTGTATTTACTATGAGAAAATCTACTTTATCAGCTTTGGCTACCATATCCTGTTTCCATAATGATCAGGTCATAAAATATTGAGAAACCCTTTTTTTAAGGTCTTTGGCTTTACCTATATACAATATCTTATCTGTTTTGGTTTTGAAAAAATATATTCAAGGTTGATTTGGGATATTTGATATATTTATCATGATTTGATTCTTATCTAAAATTATACAACTTTATTCAAATTTTTCGAAATTTCAAGTCTATATTAACTTTGTATTATTATTTAGAATAAAAAAATTATATAAATATCTTCCTATCCTTAATACAATTATTTCTTGGTTTACAACTAAAAATAGAAAAAGCCGCCGTAAATCTAGACGGCGGCGAGAGAACGCGGGGAGGAAATTCTTTCCTCATGATAACTACCTCCTCAACTGTAATTTTTCATAGATGAAGTCCCACAACCAGAACATAGAAAAGAGAAAAAGCTCAAGTCCGAAAGGGACCGTCAGAACAAGACCGAAAACGTCCATTTGAGAAAGATTGTTGAACATACAGGCACTCCTTGTATTTCGTTCTCGCTATCTTGTGTATAATCTTTATAAAACAAAAGTCAATAATATTTTTTTAATTATTATTAATATAATCTTGTTTTTATAAAAAAATATATATTAGTATTATTATGAAAGTGGAGGAGATTTTTTTAATACCAAAAGTACTGTGAGGAAAGAAAGATGATCAGCTCAAGATGGGTGGAAGAAGTGTCGATCTGGTTATTGGCTATTTTGTTAATGGTTGGCAGCTTGGTTTTTGCATGCACCGTCCAATCACCAATAGTAACAGCTATCGTCCAACTGGGTTGCTGGACATACGTCATTACAGGTTTCTATGGAGGGTGTAAGTTCTACATTTTGGAAGAACCAAGTTTTGGCACCTTGAAGATCTTGGCCATAACCAATAAATGGTCTTTTATCACCAGATATCTCATCTTATATCCTGCATTGGGCTTTTGGAGTCTCCTTGTAGAGTTTTTCCTCGTATTGAGGAGGTGGAAAAGAAAAAAACGTTTTTAACTTCAATAGATAGAGAACTCCTCTACTATCATAATGAGCACCCAGACGCTGGGTGCTCATTATTTATATTTAGGAAAAATTTATTACTGTTTGGGGCAAGAATACACTGCCCCTTTTTATCACCTCCTTTGGAAATAAGGTTGTTTAGCGGATCATCGCTGTCTGAACGGATGCTTCAGCAAAAGGTTCTTGACCTCCTCGCTTTCGCCAGGGATATACCACTCCCTATACATTGTCCTCTTGTAGTTGGGGACCAAGGGTTGCAGTTGTTTTTCGGCCGCTTCCCTGAGGGTCAGAGCAGTTTTGAGCAGGACAGGGTCCTGCCGCTGCAGTGCTTCAGCCACTTGGACGTTCTGCTTCGTCCATTCCGCCATCCATTTAGCGGCGTAGATATTGTTCTCACTTACCACCGACTGGTATGGCTGTGGCTTTGGGATTATCTTACTGACAAAGAAAAACAACCCCGCGAACCCCAGCAGGAAACAAAAACCGAGAATGATCTTAAACGACTTATGAGTCGTTTTTTTGAGATTATCATCCATTCAGTCTTCTCCTTTTCCAAGAGTTAGGATAATAATATATAATTATTTTTGTGTAAAAGTCAATAAGTATTTTATAACTTCTTTATAAGGACATTACCATTATTCTTGATTTCTCATTTAAAGGAATAATAAATTCTGGATCCAATCATAATGATTCTATAGAAGATATAGGATAATAATTCCTATTATAACGAAATTTTATCTCAACTTTAAATCACATATTTTGATAAAATTTTATAATTTCTGTTTCATTTTCAAAAACATTAGTTGAGAGATTTCTTTCAGTTATTCATGAAATCAAAGACATAATCTCTGAAATATATTTATCATATTCAATTAATTTTTTTATAGTATCTTGTGTACTCAAATCTGGAGTTATCCAGACTCCACCATTATTCTTTAGATGGGGATAAATATTTTCTGCCATTATTTTTTTTTCATCTCTGGAAAAATATGATAATAATCATTCATGTACCACAGCAAAAGGTTCCCCGTTAAAATAAGAAATTATTCTAGAGACCTCATCTCTATCTAAAACATTTAGACTAAACGATATATGATTTGATTTACGAGAACGTCCTCATAATATATTTTCAAAAATTTGATTTCTAATATCTATCATATCCGGTAAATCTGTATCTATATAGGTGATACTGCTATCTTCCGTCATAATATATCAGCGTGGTGCTATTCATGAAGCTATTTCCAAAATATTTTTTATTCAAAGCCTTTCCAATTCTTGAGTTATACATTTAAAACGAACCTCCAAATATCAAGCAAGCCAGTCTAACCTTTTAGCGACATCTCCTCATCAAAGCAAATTTTCTACAGTCTCTCTGGTATTTAATACTTCAGCAATTTCACGGGAATAAGTTATATCTGTGTATCTTCTATAATCCGCCACAAAAAGTGCCGTAGGACTTATTAATTTATGATCCGGAGTTTTCATCTATATTTTTAGTTAATAAATATAATTTTATATAACTAAATTTATATAAAAGTCAATAAATTTTTTATAGCTTTATTGACTATAAATTATAAGACGGTGAAATAGCATGGAAATCAAATTTAATATTTAATTTATCTACAAAGAGAGCTAAATATCTAAAAGCATCAGCAGGATTACTTGCCCAATTGTGTAAAGGTTTTTCCCTAAATATTCAATTTTTTTCATCAAATTCTCTAATATAGCTGCCAAGCGCTTCAAATCATTTGATAGTATGAATTTCGTCAAACCGGCATTTAGGAAGAATATTTCTGACTTGATTTATTCCATCGGAGATAGAAATATTTGGAGCTATATCAAATCTTATTCATATCTGTAAAGCACTCTGAAATCTTGTTGTACCGGTACTGTATTCGTGCACTTTGATGTCGTGTGGAGCTATATGAGTTCAGTATCTATAATTTTTGGTATATATAATATTTGAAATAATCTCCTGTAAAGAATAGCCATTTCACGACCAAAAATCTATCAATCTGATTTCCTCTCCAAAAACTTGGAAAAACCATATGCTTGTATCATCTCATCAGCCTGCTCATCACAGATCCCAAGCTGTATGCACTGGCAATTTATCATCATAGGAGACATTACAAAGTCTGCCTGATTTTCTAATTTCGTTGAGATATGTCTCATAATAAGATCCTTTGAGTGCAAGATTAAAACATTCGCTGGAAATGGACGGATACTCTCTCTGCATTTCATCTTTTTGGATTTGAGCAGTTTTGAAATATCGTTTTTTTTGGTCTGCTGTCAATGATATATTATGTCTTGTAAGTGAGTTGAAATAATTTTCCATATCAGAGCTGACATTCACGTCATCAGCAAGCACATAATCAGAGCTTTTGAACCATGGATAAAAATGAAATCTATAATCAAGTTTGGTCAATTTTTTTTCTAATAAATGCAGATTTTCACTATCTCTGCACATTTCAAAAAAATATCCTGAATTTCATTCAGCAGTAGATTCTACAAAAATACAGTTATCGCTACTAACAGTGTTGAGTGCACCTGTCATTATTTCTCTGGCTTTGTCCGGGTATTTACTAGAAATCTTACCAAACTCCGATATGTGCAGATACTGATATGTCCCTCATCTAAACGACGTCCCAACGCTGATACGGCTTCAATTATTGGAGAAAGCAAGCTCTCTGGTTCTATCAGTTTTTAATTTAAAATAATTTTTGATAAAATCCGGAAGATTGTCAAAAACAAATTTTATTTTATCCTGAAATAAAGATTCTGCTGTATCCAAATCCTGTGCTATTATTCAAATATTTTTATTTTTTTCAAATAAGCAGCAATCAAGTAAAATAATACTTATCATAGTACTAAATCAAAGCTGCCTAGCTTTGAGAATAATATTTCTGTATCGCAGATTTTGAATAAAATCTTTCTGAATCTCATTTGGGATAAAAGAAACCTTTTTTCAATCCTTATCTTTGATATAATAAAGAACTCCTGAAGTGAGTCTTCGAAATCTATTAGATAATAAATCTTTTAATTTTTTTTCTTGCATTTGTATGTTTTGTATTGATTTAAAAAAGAATTTTTGATAAAATATTTATAAATAACTTTATGTAAGAAAACTTTACATAATTTTTACAACAAATCATTATAAGTAGGGCACAATTTAATAATAAAAACTATAAAATGACCTGTCCAGAAAAATGAATAATATTGGAAAAAAGCAAACAATGATGCTGCCATAAATTCTTAACAGTTATTGCTGAATTTAGAGATTTAACTGTAGAGTTTTTTGTGTCATTAGAGCACGCTAGTGAAGTGCTTAAAGACAAGGTAGACGATTTGAAAAGACTTCTTGTTTTGGAACTTTCAAGACAGGAGATGGAAGACTGGGTATTTGCCTGACAACATGTATCAGACTTCTTTTTGAAAAACAAGCTAGATACAGATCCTGATACTAATGAACTCAAATAACATTGTAAGAAAAACATCTATTGATATTGTTCTCAACTTATATAAAAAGGGAGCTATAAAAAATTATTTAATCAGATTAATAAAAAAATGGAAACAATAGAAGTAGTGTTTGTAGAATTTGATAACTGACACTATGAAGTAATGATTGACGGACCTCATGCTTGAAGATTCATAAAAGAACAAAGAAAATCTATAGCAAGGATTTTAATTATGCCGCTTGATTTGGACGAAATTAATGAAAACCTTAAGAATCGTTCTTTCCTAAATTCCGAATATATCAAAAAGATCCTTGATAATAATCCAGCTACCCGAACATTACAGTAATAATTTATATACTAAAAAATTTAAAATGAATAGACTATCCGAATGATTTTGAAACGCTAAAATCTATTACGTAGATTGAAGCTGATATAAAGCTATCAGGGACTTCAATGCAGGACAAATAAGCTCCCTCCTCGAGAACGCAGAGAAACAAATGTCTGTTATATTTGTAGAATATACAGATGGAAGTAAAGAAATACTTGTAGAAGATCAACATTCCAGACATGCTTTGGAATGACCAACACCAGAATGAGCCGCCAAAATAATCAAAGGAATAAAATATATGTGAACAAGCAGATGAGAGCTTGATCAATTACTATCAAATTCAACTACACATTAAAAAATATTCTTTTGTATATTTTTTAAATTTAATAATAGTAAAATTTATAAAATTAAGATATATTATAAATCATATCTTAACGAGTTAATAGGCCAGAAATAATTTTTATTATATTTTTTTGATTATTTTATTTTTCAAGCTTTTTGAAGATTTAAAAATTTTTTTCTTAAGCCTAAAAAGTATATTTGGTTTATAGTAAAAACATTGGGAATCAATCAATATTAAGCGACTTTTCAAATTGACATTAAAAAATACCTATTGACTTTTTATTAAAAAGCCTTATTATATTGGGTATATTTTTTATTCTGTCCCAACAAATGCACATAATAAAAGTTTTCTACATGGAACTTGCTAATGGAGAGACTGAAATCCAATTTGGAAAATTGGAAGTTATTGTTTGTGAGACTAAAATGTATCTGGACAACATTCTAGTTAGAAGATTTTTGGAAGAAGAAGTAGAAATAACAAATATGTGCACTATAATGAAACAATCTGCTTTAGACCAAGACGAATTTGTTAAAATAATACTTGATACAAATATAAATACTCAAAATATTTTGGAAAGCTAAAATAATTTCTAATAGTCTAAATCCTCTAGACTATACATAAAAACAAAGATATGTCTACCGAAACGCAATCTAAAATATAAAAATATGTTGACTTAATTTTTTAAATTATTATACACAAGAACAGTTTTTTATTTTTCAGATTATTATATGGAAAGTCCTAAAAAAACACCGCAAGATTATTTAAAACAATTAACGTCAGGATGAGAAAAAATAATAAATAATATTCAAAAATGATTACAAACTGTTTTATCTGGGGATTATAACAATCTGGAAGATTTATTTACCAACGTTTGTAAAGAAATCATGGAAAGCAGTATTACCAAAGTAATATTAGAAGACCAAGAATTCGGGTGATTGAGGAATGGATTAAAATTCTTTTTGGAAAATAATGATCTGATATGAGTATTTATAATTAGTAATAGAATAAAAACAAACAAAGTAAAAGCCTCAAAAATGGGGGAAGAAATTTTTGAAGTAATAAAAGATTATATTTCAAAAATTTACTGTACTCTATTTTGTTTTATAGAAAGGATTTTAATAACTGAATTTAAAAGTATATTTGCAGTAGATCCTCAAAAATTAAAAAACTGAAAACTTTTTGAAGTACTTCGTAATTCCACAATAAGACAATATCTATATAATGAATGTATATTAGTTGACAAAAATGATGCAGATTTTCTAAACAGTTTCTTTGAAAATCATGAAACCAGTTCATATGAAGATTTCTTGATATTTGCACACACTTTAATACAAAAAACTCGATCATCCCAAGATTTTATGAAGAGAATAATTTTGGGATCTATACTAGTATTGGCTGAAAAACTTGATATGGCTTTATAAAAAATTATTTGTTGAAATCATAATATATTATCTATAAAATTTTATCGAAGATCTTGTAAAAATCAAGATTTTTTTTAAAAAACCTATTTAATCTTTGTAACAAGCGAATTTGTAGATTAAATTGCAAAAAATATTATGATTATTTTTTAACCAACATACATATCTATATTTTTTTTGAAATCATCTCCTTTTACTTCAAAATTTTTCCACAAAGTATAGCTCGGAGAAGCACAAGACAAAAGGCATACTCTCCCCTCTCATGTTTTGTGAAAAGCAAAAACTACTGCATCATTCATATTATCAGCTTCCAAAATCTGAAACCTAGAATTTATATCAGGACACAAAGAAATAAGCTCTGATTTTATCCTTTTACCGGTATCAGGGAAAAATACTATGTTCTGAATTTTTGAATTTAAAATAAATTTCGCTAATTCTTTGAAATCGTATCATCTATCTGTTCCTCACAAAAATATTGTCTGGATATTATCCTTGAGAGCATCTATAGCAGCTATAGTACTTTGTGGGGTAGTAGAAATAGCATCATCAAAAAATATTATTCAATTTTTGGTAGCGACATGTTGCATCCTATGTCTTAAACCGATAAACGACTTTACTATTTGCTCCGTTTGTGCTGGAGGGATATGAAAAATATCTGCTACAGCATTTGCTACACATATATTTGTCAGATTATGATATCATATAATTTTGATATCTGATGTAGAATAGAGCTTTTCTTGAAAATGATAAAAAAAATCTTTATCGACAGTATATTCTCCAGACTCCCCAAACAATATTTTTGTATTATTATATCATTGTAAAATATCTTTTAGCGAAGAATGGCAGATAACTATAGAATCTTTTCAAATTATATTTAACTTTGCTTTTTTGTAATTTTCAAATCATTGATGATAATCCAAATGTTCTTGATATAAATTTATAATTACAGAAATATACGGATTGATATGAGCAAGTTCAAGCATATAACTCGACATTTCATATACTACAAAATCATAATCAGAATAAATATAATCCAAAGAAGGTTTTCATATATTTCAAAGGATTTCAACTTTGTATCAAGATTTTTTGAGAAGTTCGTAAATTAATGTAGTCACTGTAGATTTTCATTTGGTTCATGTCACTGCTATTATCTTACCCTTGAAATTGGAAAAGAAAATTTGAGTCTGATCCAGTAATTTATCTCTAAAAGGATTTAACTTTTCCTGATAAGGAGAAACTCAAGGAGATTTGATTATATAATCAAAGGTTTGAAGGTTATCCAGATAATCATCTCATAAAACGTTAGCTGTAGATGATAATATTTTTTTTTCTTCAACATCAAATTCTTCAAATTTTTTCCTGTCAAGTATTGTAATATCATCTATTCAAAATTTTTTCAAAAATTCAAAAGTAGATTTTCATTCCTTACCAAAACCCATTATTGCAAGCTTGCTATTTTTTAACTTTGATAACTCCATCTTCTTTTTCTAATCTAAAAATACATCAGGGATATTATTTTCATAGTTTTTAAACATCTTCTGTCCCAGTTCATAGAAATCATTGTCCGTCATCTTTGGCAGTACTTCTCTTTCAAAAAGTTTGAGTATAAAAGGAAGCTTGGTTTTATCTTCTTCATTATTATAAGATTTCCACATACTAAATATAACTTCTTCATTTGTCCCCACACATTCAAAAGGTTTGTGTCATGATATTCCTAGAAGCTCTCTAAATAAAGTTTCCTGTTCATGGTCTTCATACATATTTTTACCAAAGATTTTGAGAAGATTTTTGTTATCCAAATATGGATGCAGGCACGCAAATACAAATCAGCATTTAGGACAGTCAAGACACCACCTTTCGTTAATAGATTTTTTTATTACCTTAAAATTTTTGTTGCAGCTAGTGAAGTAAGGGAAATATTTTTCAAATTGAGCAAATTCTTTGACAATCCTTGCTTCATAATATCATCTAAGGATACTAAAATATTCAAGGTCAGTGGAAAAATATCTCTTGATATAATCTCTCATATCATTTTCAAAATATATACTCTTGGAATATTGATGATTTATCTCTATTCATTTGTAGAGTAAATTTCAATAATTTGCGCTATATTCATTGCTCCAGACGATATATTTGTATCAATAGAGGTAGGCTACAAGAACAAGGATAAATGACATTTGTCAGGTTATAGGGACATGTCCATTGTAATAACCCAGTTCGTTTAGTTTAAAAAGTTCTGGAGAAAGTTGTCTTTTTACAAAAAGTCTTTTTTTGGACACTACATTTGTGATATCCTTGAATATATTATTATCCTTGGACGAGAAAGTAAATAGATCGAAATCAACTCAAGCATTATTTATTTTTTCTATAGTAAGACAAGAATCCTTACCTCATCAAATAGGTACTATGGCTCTTGGTTGTAGTTCCCAAGTTAAATCTAATTGTTTTGAATTATTTGATCAAGTAGTGATAAAATTGAAAAGTCATGTAGGATCTATCTGGTTTTTATACAAAAATTCTCACAGCCCAAATTTATAAAATCTTGTCCAAAAATCTTTTTGATAGTCATCAAGATATCAATCTTGGATAACAATGTCTCTGGTAGGATAAGCTTTATAATAACTAGTTCCCAATGCAATACTTATATTTAAGACTATATTTTGGATAATATCTTTATCAAGGGTTGGAAGAATCTCAAAATTTTCGTCTTTGAAATTAATAATTTCTTTAAAGAAAATATCATCATCAAAACTATAATTCAATTCCAAAATTCATGAATTTAAATCAAAATGTGATTTTTTTATATAAAATTTATTAAAATGTTTCATCTTTATAATTCAAAAAATAACTAATCTATGAGTGTTTAAATAAATATTTATATAGATTTATTTATTATAATCAATAGTTTAAAATAGATATTTGAAAATAATCTTAAATATTATTACGTAAAGAAGTACTTATAAAAAAATTATATAAATAATTTTCCTGATTTATGTATTTGATCACGCATCATATACTATGTCAATCTTGTAAATTAAAAATATAAATTTCATGCTTTAATCAATCTTTTTTGATTAACTTTTTACAAGTTCTGTTTGTAAGTCATATCTGATATTCTTCAAAATCTGTCAAACAAATCTTTTGAGAAAGTTTGTCAAAAATCTCTTCAAAAAACAACTCTACAATTTTTTGGTCTATTGACTCATCCCATTCATTTTTTGAGACCTCCTGTGTTCAACAATTTTCAAAAAAATCTATAGTATGATTATTCCAATCGTTTCTCTGATCCAATACCACCCTATAAATGAATCATTCATTATTTTGTACAAAACAAAGAATATTATCTGTCGGGATTTCAGGGTCATCGCGTTCCAAATTTTCATATTGTATTGTCAAATTGGCAAGCAAATCTTGAGAAACTTGACTTGATATTCAAACAAGAAATTTATCTATCTCGGCTCGTATAGTTTGTTCTTCTCAAGTAGTACAACCTTTATGGTATGGATTTTTATCCAAGAAATCCTTTAATTGCATTTAAATTTATTTTTAAATAATTACTTATTAATAATAAATAATTGTGGTCAAAAAACAAGTATTTTTATAAAAATTATAGAATAATTTTATAATACAGATAGAAATTTACAGAGTTGGTAATTCTAATCAATATCGTCCAGAGTATAAGATATTTGAGAATTTCATTTTTTATTTTTGATTTTCCTTATCATAATTCTTCAAATCTCTTTGGAGCTACTTACGTGAGTACCTCCGCAACCGTAGTAATCATATCAATCAAATCACACTATACGTGCACTTTTTCATTCCGGCGCCCAAATTCATTGTTTAACAGCTTCTTCATTGGATAATTCTTTTGTCCAAGCTTTGACATTGGAAAAAATAATTTCATCAAGTCTTTGCTGTAATTTTGGAATCAATTCCTCACTATTTTGTATTTCTCACTGGTATTCTACATAACTACCATCAGGGAAATGGTATCATTTGGTAGGCTTGATATCTACGCCCAGACTCTGGATAGCGTAATCTATAAAATGCCCTGCAGAATGCAGTTTTGTATTTAAAATACGTCTTTCTTTATCTATTTTTAGTTCTACTTTTTCTCATTTCTGTAATTCTCAATTTGAAATTTTTCAAAAATGATGGACAAATCAGTCTTTGTCTAATCTTACGTCTTCTACCTCAAAAGTTCAATTTGCAGAAGATATTATTCATTTATCGCATGGTTGTCATCATCATTGCGGATAAAGATCGGAAGAGCACACGTCTGAACTCCAGTCACTAGCTTATCTCG
>CALFEN010000093.1 GCA_937950065.1 uncultured bacterium
ATACAAGTACAGAAGATACATGAGATAACAGTACAGCCGATGATACATCTGACGATACAAGTGCAGAAGGAACATGAGATAATAGCACAGCTGATGATGCATCTGACGACACAAGTACAGAAGATACATGAGATAACAGTACAGCCGATGATACATCTGATGATACAAGTACAGACTCAAATCCTGATATAACTAAATTGAAAACTTTGATGGATAAGGCTAATGAGATATACTCATCTGCTTTATCACAAAAAAATACTTTGGCACAGGCTTTTGCAAAGATTGCGAAGGAGAGAGCTGATGAGGCTATAAAAAATATTCAGAAATGAACTAATGTAGATATGACAGTAAAAACTGCTTATATACAGGCGTTTATAGATAAAGCACAGAGTAATTTAACAAATAGATAATAAAATATATTTAATATAACCCGCTTTACATGAGCGGGTTTTTTATTTATTGGAAGAATAATATTTAGTTTATATAATACTAGTGAGCTAAATTATAAAAAGTTTGGACATAGTAGACTGGATATTTAAAATGCTGCTTCAAAGATAATTTTTTGTTTTTATATAACATTGTCTGCGTTATAGTGCTTCCGTTACAGGTATATATGTTTTGTCTGAAATAAAATTTTGAATTGTCTTTTTAAAAATTCATGTTTTATTTGATTGTATTTATAAGATTAAGAATATTTTTGAGAAATAATTTTTCTTAATTTTGATATCATGGAAAAACATGAAATATATAAAAGAGATTTTTTTAATATAAAATTGCATAAAAAATTACTATAATATATTTTATATTGAAGAATATATAAAAATCATTAAATTTTCTCTTGCATTTTTATTTCTAATCATTATATATGATATTACTTCTTTTTTTTGATGTATTAAAAGCCAAGGTAGCTCAGGGGTAGAGCAGAGGCCTGAAAAGCCTTGTGTCGGCAGTTCGATTCTGCCCCTTGGCAATTTAATTGTAAAATTAGAGGTATTGTATATCCGGGGACTAGCTCAGATGGCTAGAGCGCTTGTCTTGGGAACAAGAGGTCGTGAGTTCGAGTCTCGCGTCCCCGAAAATTCTATGGGCGAGTAGCTCAGTTGGTTAGAGCGCATCTCTGATAAGGATGAGGTCGACAGTTCAAATCTGTCTTCGCCCACCATAAATAAATAAGTAATTTGAAGAAATTTATTTCTTATTATTTGATTTTTGAGGGTTATGTCTTTTAATCTAATGTTATGTGCTGTAAAAATTATCTACAAAAATCTCTTGAAATTGAAAAAGATATATATATAATGATTAGACTTCCTGTTTTTTATTTATAATTAAAAATATAAAAAAATGGCTTGAACTAAACCACATGTAAATGTTTGAACTATTGGTCACGTTGATCATGGTAAAACAACAACAACTGCTGCTATGTCAAAAGTTTTGGCAACAAAGGGTTTTGCAAAAGATATTCCTTTTGACCAAATTGATAAAGCTCCAGAAGAAAGAGAAAGAGGTATTACAATTAATACAGCTCATATTGAATATGAATCAGAAACAAGACATTATGCTCATATTGATTGTCCTTGACATGCTGATTATGTTAAAAATATGATTGTTTGAGCTGCTCAAATGGACGGTGCAATTCTTGTTGTATCTGCTCCAGACGGACCAATGCCTCAAACAAGAGAACATATCCTTCTTGCAAATCAGGTTAACGTTCCATATATTATAGTTTTCTTAAATAAGGTTGATATGGTGGACGATCCAGATATGCTTGAATTAGTAGAAGAAGAAATTAGAGATCTATTGAAAAAGAATAACTACCCAGGTGATGAAATACCAATAATCAGAGGTTCTGCTCTTAAAGCAGGTCAAAATCCTACTGATGAAAACGGTGATGCTAAATGTATGTGGGATCTTTTGAAAGCTTTGGATGAATATATTCCACTTCCAGAAAGAGACGTATCAAAACCATTTCTTATGCCTATAGAAGACGTATTTTCAATTAAAGGTAGAGGAACTGTTGTTACAGGTAGAATAGAAAGAGGTGTATTGAAACTAAATGAAGAAATTGAAATAGTATGACTTGGTGCTGAAAAAGGTAAAAAGACAGTTGTTACTTGAATAGAAATGTTCCATAAACAATTTGATAAAGCAGAAGCATGAATGAATGTATGATTGCTTTTGAGATGAGTACAGAAAGATGAAGTAGAAAGATGACAAGTTTTGGCTGCTCCAGGTTCAATTACTCCTCATAAAAAATTCGAATGAAATGTGTACGTTCTTAAAAAAGAAGAAGGATGAAGACATACTCCATTTATGACTGGTTATAAACCACAGTTCTTCTTTAGAACTACAGATGTTACAGGTAGTATCACAATAGATGGTGAAATGATTATGCCAGGTGATAATGCTAAAATAACAGTAGAACTTATATATCCTGTTGCTATGGAAGAAGGTTTGAGATTTGCTATCAGAGAATGAGGCAGAACAGTTTGAGCATGAGTTGTTACAAAAATATTAGAATAATAGATTTGGAAATAGATTACATATTTCAATAGGAATAGGACTAAACAGTCCTTTTCCTGTTTTATAAACTGATAAATAATTATGGCTACAAAGAAAGATTGACCAAAATTAAGAATTAAATTGCAAAGTTATGATCTTAAAGCTTTGGATAATGCTGCTTTCAAGATAATGTCTTTGATAGTAAAATCTGGTGCTGTGGTAAAATGACCAATACCATTGCCAAAGAAAAGAAAATTATATACTGTCTTAAGAGCACATTTTGTATATAAAGATTCCAGAGAACAATTTGAGAGAATAACATATACAAGACTTATAGATGTAGTAGAAAATTGAGCAAAAACTGTAGAGTATTTACAAAATGCAACAATTCCAGTTTGAGTGTCAGTTGAAGCTAAATTGTTTGAATAATTAAAAAAAATTATTGGCAGTGCCAAATTTAATAAGTTAAAAATAACCAATGAATAATTGATGATTGATATTAAAAAAACAAGAGATGACAAGATTGTGGATTGATAATGACTATGTTCCAGTCACTCTTTTGAAATTTGTTGAACAAGAAATAATTGGTTATAGAACAATGGAAAAAGATGGTTATGAAGCTGTGATAATATGAATGGGTAAGAAAGAACTTAATAAAGAAAAGTGAATTAAACTAAAATATGATATGGTTTGTGAATTCAAGATCAATGACTGATTTGCTCAAGCAAATGAGGCAGGTAAAATACTTGAATTTGATATGTTGAACGATGTAGAGACTATAGCTGTCACATGAACTTCAAAGTGAAAAGGTTATCAATGAGTAATCAGAAGATATGGTTTCCACTGATGACCAGAAACTCATGGTTCTAAATTCCATAGACGGCCAGGTTCTATCTGAAACAGAAAACCAAGAAGAGTAGCAAAATGAAAAAAATTACCATGACATATGTGATTGGAAACAGTTACTCTAAAAAATGTTAAAATTATTGACAGAATAACATTGGATAATGAAAAATTACTAGCTGTAAAATGAAGTATTCCAGGTGCTTACAATAGCTTTTTAAAAATTGTTTTATAATTAAGGCTCAAAAATGTATAAGATCCCAGTGTATGATATAAATGGCAAAAAAATTAAAGACTTAAATCTAAATGAGGTTGTTTTTAATGATGAAAATATAAATAATGATTTGATTCATGAGTTTATAGTTATGCAGCAAGCAAATGCTCGCCAAGCAAATGCTCATACAAAAAATAGATGAGAAGTTACTTGTTCAGGTAAAAAACTTTTTAGACAAAAAGGAACCTGAAGAGCTAGAGTAGGTGATGCATGATCTCCTATTAGGAGAAAAGGTTGAGTTGCTTTTGGTCCAAGAAACAACAGAAATTACGAAAAAGATATGCCAAAGAAAATGAGAAGGAAAGCACTTTTTGGTGCACTTACTATGAAGGCTAGAGACAATGAGATCTTGGGATTGGATAAGTACCCTTATGAAGCTATTAAAACAAAAGATGCTTTTGAAGCACTAAAAAATCTATGATTAGCAGATACAAAAACATTGTTCGTGATTCCAGAAAATAATGAAGTTTTGGTTAAGTCATTTAGAAACGTTCCTAACGTAAAATATGTATTTGCAAGCTATGTAAATCCTTATGACTTATTAACATACAAGAAAGTATTGTTTTTAGAAGAATCTTTAAATAAGATACAAGAGGTATTCGTAAAATAATTTAAATAATAAGTAAATTAAAATGGTATTTAAAGACAAGTTAAGAAGAAGAGCTATAAAATCAACAGAAGTTAAAGTGTTGAATAAAATCAATTACAACGACGTATTGTTGAGTCCTATAGTTACTGAAAAAACTATGAAATTGCAGGAAACATTAAATAAATATGCTTTTGTAGTGCATAAAGATTCTAATAAAAACGATGTAAAAGTTGCAGTTAAATTAATATATAATGTAGATCCAGAAGCTATTGATATAATTCATTCTCCATACAAAGGTAGAAATAGAAGGCCTTTGGTGAGGAAAGACTACAAAAAAGCAATAATAACTCTGAAAAAAGGAGATAAAATAGAAATAGTAAAATAGTTTAATATGTTAAAAATCAAAAATGTGATTAAAAACTTACAAACCTTACACACCATCTAGACGTTATATGATATGATACGGTTTTGAAGAGATAACAAAAACAACTCCTGAAAAAAGTTTGACTGTTTTTATCGGATCAACAGCCGGTAGAAATAATCAATGAAGAATAACAACTAGGTTTAGATGAGGAGGACACAAAAGAAAATACAGATTGATAGATTTCAGATGATATGATAAATCTGATATCCCTGCAAAAGTAGCATCTATTGAGTATGATCCTTACAGGACTGCAAGAATAGCTTTGCTTCAATATGCAGACGGAGAAAAAAGATACGTCATAGCATGGAAATGAGTAAAGGTTTGAGATCAAGTAATGACATGAGAAAAATCATTATTGCTTCCATGAAACAGAAAGAAATTAAAAGATATTCCAGAATGATTTAATATATTCAATCTTGAGATTGTGCCAAATACAAAGGCAAAGATGCTTAGATCTGCTTGAAGTTTTGCTACAATATCAGGTAAAGATGAACAACAAAAATTGGTTTTCATAAAACTTGCTTCATGAGAAGTTAGAAAATTTAATGAAAATTGTTGGGCTACTATTTGAGAAATCGGGAATGAAGATCATAAAAATGTAGTTTTGTGAAAAGCTGGAAGAAGTAGATGGCTCGGTAGAAAACCACAAGTTCTTGGTAAATCTATGAACCCTGTAGACCATCCACATTGAGGTTGAGAATGACATTCTCCTATCGCATTGAAATTCCAGAAATCATTTACTTGAGTACCAGTACCTCCATGAAAGAAGACTAGAAGCTCAAAGAAATGGTCAAATAAATTCATCGTATCAAGAAGAACTAAAAATTAATTTAAATTATAAAATTAAGATATGGCTAGATCACTAAAAAAATGATTTTATGTAAATCCAAAGATATTAAAAAAAATAGAAGACATGATAAAGTCTTGAGATAAAAAAATTCTCAAAATTTACGACAGAGCATGTCAGATTCTTCCTGAAATGGTAGGATTTACATTCGCAGTTCATAATTGAAAACAATTTGTTAGTATTTATGTTACAGAGGAACTTATTTGACATAGGTTTTGAGAATTCGCTCCTACAAGGACATTTAGATGACACCCTTTTTAAGAATATTTTAATAATTAAAGGTTAGTATAATGGATAAAAGTATGACAGCTACACTTAAATATGCTCTATCTTCAGATAAAAAAATGGAGTTGGTAGCAAGATTAGTAAGAGGAAAGGATGTAAATACTGCAATCAGTATTTTGACTTTCACTCCAAAAAAAGCTGCTAAAATATTAGTGAAGGTTATCAAATCTGCCTATTATAATGCTAAATATAAAAATCCTAATTTAGACGGAAGTGCGTTGATAGTATCAAAAATAGATTTGTGAAAATGACCAACTATAAAAAGAATGAAATTTGTATGAAGATCTAGGATTCATGGACTTATAAAATACAGAACATTTATAAAAGTTGTTTTAGATAATAAATAAAAAGTAATGGGACAAAAAGTAGATCCAAGAGGTTTTAGAATATGATTTACAAAATCTTGGCCATCAGAATGGTTTGCAAAAACTAAAGGTCAGAGTGCTCAATTTTTTGTAGAAGATATTAAAATCAGAAATTTTATAGAAGAGACATTTCCAAGAGCCTGAATAGGTAAAGTTGTTATTAGAAAAACAGACAAAGATTTGGAAATCATAATCTTCACTGCAAAACCTGCTTGAATTATCGGTAAAGAATGAAAAAAACTTGCTGAATTCCAAGAAAAACTTGAGAAAAAATTCCAAAAACAATTTAAAGTTGTAGTAAAGGAAATAAGAGTTCCTGAACTTTCAGCTAAAGTTATGTGAGAATTTGCCTGTGAACAACTAGAAAAAAGAGTTCCTTACAGAAGAGTAGCAAAATGAGTATTGCAAAGAGTAATGGACAAATGATGAATTTGAGTAAAAATACAGGTATGATGAAGGCTTGGTTGAGTAGATCTTTCTAGAAGTGAAAAATTTATAGACTGAAGAGTTCCATTACAGACTATTAGATCTGATATAGACTATCATTATACTACAGCTCTTACAAAATACTGAATACTATGAGTAAAAGTATGGATCTATAAATGAGATGTATTTACAAAATCAAAATCTAGCTCTAAATCATTGAATTTAAAAGCTAAACCAAAAAAGAAATAATTTACATGATTAATATATAAAAATGTCTTTATTGTCACCAAATAGATGGAAACACAGAAAACAGATGAGACTTAGAGTAGAATGAATGGCTACAAGAGGAACTTATGTGTCTTTCGGTGATTTCGGTATGAAAGCTTTGAACAATTGTTATTTAACAAACAGACAGTTAGAAGCTGCCAGAAAAGTTATAGTTAGATTTACAAGAAAGCTTGGTAAAATACGGTTGAGAGTGTTCCCTGATGTGCCTTATACCAAAAAGTGATTGGAAATGCCTATGGGTTCATGAAAATGAGACGTAGATACATTCAGAGCAAGAATTAGAAGATGAGCTATACTTTTTGAAATAAACTGAGTTAGTAGAGAAGTCGCACAAGAAGCTTTTAAACAAGCTTCATACAAACTACCTTTGCAGACAGTTACTGTAGAGAAATGAGAAATCAAATAATTTAAAAATAATTCAATTTAAAGATGAAAAAACTTGAATTTAAAGAACTACTTGCAAAAACTATAAAGGAATTAGTAAAACTTAGAAATGATTTAAAATCAGAGCTTTTCCAATTGAGAATGAAAAATGCTGTGAGATGACTTAAAGAATTACATTTCATAAGAATTACAAGAAGAAATATTGCAAGGATCAATACTGCTTTAAATCATAAATTAAACAATACAGATGGTAATAATATGAGATAAGAATATCAAGGAATTGGTTGGAAAAGTAGTTAGCGACAAGATGCAAAAATCTTTGGTCGTAGTAGTGGAGAGAGTAAAATCACATCCTCTTTACAAAAAAAGATTTGTTGTAAGAAAAAAATACTATGTTCATGACGAAAATGAAACAGCTAAAATTGGTGATACAGTAAGGATAAGAGAATCAAAACCTATATCCAAATTGAAAAGATGGACTCTTATAGAGATTGTCAAATAATGAAAATATTTCATAGAGATATATTCTCATTTTAATAGATAAAATTATTTAATAATGTTGCAAACAGAATCAAGAGTTAAGATAGTAGACAACACATGAGCAAAAACATGACTTATCATAAGCATACTAAAATGAAATGCAAAAACAGTTACAGTATGAGATAAGGTTGTAATCGCTGTGAAATCAGCACTGCCATCCTCTAACTACAATAAATGAGATGTCGTTCGGGCTGTAGTAGTCAGAGTGGCAAAAGAAATTAGAAGAAAAGATGGATCATACATCAGATTTGAAGATAATGCAGTTGCAATTATAGATAAAGATGGTGCAGCAAAATGAAAAAGAATTTTTGGTCCGGTAGCGAAAGAACTTAGAGAAAAAGGTTTCAAAAATATTGCAAATATTGCAGAAGAAATTATTTAGTTTGTTAATACAAAATAATGAGAAAAATCAAAACAGGCGATAAAGTACAGGTAATAAGTGGAAAATATAAATGAGCTGTTTCTGAAGTTCAAGCTGTTGTCGATGACCAAAAACTTGTAGTAAAGTGAGTAAATGTAGTAAAAAAAGCAGTTAAATGACAATGAATTAAAGAAAAAACCTTGCCGCTAGATAAATCAAATGTTATGTATTATTGTTCAAAATGTAAAAAACCTGTTAGACTTTGAATAATGGTAGATAAAAATAATAAAAAAGTGAGAGTATGTAAAAAATGCTGAACAACTATTTAAATTAATAATAATTAAAAAGAATGAGTCTATATCATGATTTTAATAAAAGAATCAAATTTGAATTAAAGGAAAAACTTTGAAAAAAGAATATCCATCAAGTACCAAAAATAGATAAAATCGTAGTTTCTATGGGTATTGGTTCTTTGGCTACCAGAAAATGAATAAAGGATTTTTCTGACCTTGAAAAAAATCTTATGACTATAACAGGTCAAAAACCTCAAATGATAAAATCAAGAAAAGCTATCTCAAACTTCAAACTTAGAGAAAATATGCCTATGATGCTAAAAGTTACTTTGAGAAGAGAAAGAGCTTATGATTTTATAGAAAGAATGGTAAATCTTGTATTGCCTAGGGTTAGAGATTTTCAATGATTGTCAGACAGAAAATTTGACTGACATGGAAATTACAATATTTGATTTCAAAATCAAACTGTTTTCCCTGAAGTAATACCAGAAGATATTATAACTTCACATTGAATACAAGTAAGTATCGCAACTACTGCTGATACAGATGAAGATGCAAAGACTCTTTTGAAATCATTGAATATAATATTTGCAGAAAAAAAATAATTTATAATATAAATATACGAAATGGCAAAAAAATCAGTAATTGCTCAACAGGAAAGGTTAAACGATAAAAGACTAAAAGCTATATCCACATGAATTAAAGCAAAAAAACCTACTAAATACTACAATAGATGTAAGGTTTGTGGAAGAACTGGTTCTTATATCAGAGAATTTGGTATATGCAGAGTATGCTTTAGAAAATACGCAAGAGAATGACTTATCATGTGAGTAAGAAAAGCTAGTTGGTAAAATATTTAATAATTAAGATAATAAAAAAATGAGTTTTGTTAATGCTCCAATAAATGATTTGCTTATCAGGATTAAAAATAGCTACATGGCTAGAAGAACTGAAGTAAATTGAGTCACCTATTCCAAATTTAAAGAGAATGTTTTGGCTTTGTTAAAAAGATATAATTTCGTGTTGGGTTATGAAATTATCACAGACTGAAACAAGAAATTTCTTAATATAAAACTTAAAGAAGTAAAAGATCCTGTAGCTGATATACCTGTGGTAAAACTTATATCCACACCAAGTAGAAAGACTTACGTATCATACACTCATCTAAAAACAGTAGCATGAGGTCGTGGTATCTGAATAATATCTACAAGTAAATGATTAATGGCTACTCATGAAGCTAAAAAAAATAAAGTTTGATGAGAACTTATAGCTGAAATATATTAGTTTTAAAATATAAATTAATACTGATGTCTAGAATATGAAAACTACCTATACAACTTCCATCTTGAGTAGAAGTTAATATAAATTGACAATATATAGTAGTCAAATGACCAAAATGACAACTTGATTATACATGCCCAAACGGCGTAGAAATCAAGATGGTTGAAAATGAAATACACACTTCTATAATTTCTGATGAATACAAAAATCTATGGGGACTAGTAAGAACTCTTATAGATAATATGGTAGTTGGAGTGAGTCAATGATATGAAAAAAAACTTCATGTATTGTGAGTTTGATATAATGCCAAAGTACAGTGAAATAAACTTATACTAAATCTTGGTTATTCTCATCCTATAGAATACGCTTTGCCAGCAGGTATTTCTGCTACTACAGCAAAAGACTCAAAATGAAATGATATAATAAGTATTGCCTGAATAGATAAACAAAAAGTATGAGAAGTTAGTGCTAAAATAATAACATTTAGAGCTCCTGAAGTTTATAAGTGAAAATGAGTTAGATATTTCGGACAGATCATAAAACTTAAAGCAGGTAAAACATCTAAAAAATAATATTTAAAACTCTATAAATACAAAGATGATAAAAGAAAGAAATAATGTTTTGGACAAAATCAGAAAATATTTTGCCAGAAAAAGAAGAGTGAACACTATTGCAAAACAACTTACAGATAGACCAAGACTTATAGTAAATAAGTCAAATAAATTTATCTATGCACAAATCATAGATAGAAACGGTAATGTAGTAGTTTCAAGTAATGATATGAAAATTAAATCTTGAACAAAATCTGAAAGGGCAAAACAAGTTTGACTTGATTTGGCAAAAAAATCTTTGGATAAAAAAGTTGAAGAAGTTGTTTTTGATAGAAACTGATTTCTTTATATAGGGAGAGTCCAAATGCTTGCTGAAGGTGCAAGAGAAGGTTGACTTAAATTTTAATAATTTAAAAATATTTGTATGAGAGATAGAAAACCTAAACAGGAAAAGAAATATGAAGAGCTATTGCTAGAAGTAAGGAGAGTAACCAGAGTTACTACTGGTGGTAGAAGGCTTTCTTTTAGAGCTACAATCATTGTCTGAAATAAAAAAGGCAAAATTTGACTTTGAATAGCAAAATCATGAGATGTAGCATGAGCTGTAAGTAAAGCTACTCATGATGCTTACAAAAATATGTTTCTTGTGCCTATAGTCTGATCAAATACAGTTCCTTATACTGTAACAAATAAATATAAGTCAGCTATAGTAAAGCTTATACCAGCAGGTGCTTGAACTTGACTTAAAGCTTGATCTGCAGTTAGATCTGTTCTTAATCTAGCAGGATACAATAATATTTTGTCAAAAATTATTTGAACTAATAATAAACTTAATAATGCTTTGGCTACAATCTATGCATTGTCAATGTTTAAAGCTGAAAGACCAGTCCAAGATGAAACTGATGATGAAGTTACAGAACCTGTAGTAGAAGAAAAGAAAACAAGAACTTCCAATCCAAAAATGGATAAATCTGCTAAACCAGCACCAAGAAAGGCAGCTCCAAAAGCAAAACCTCAAACTGCTGAAGAAGCTACAGATGCTAAATCTCCAAAAATAGATAAAGTAGAAAAAACTTCAAAAACAGCAAAGCCAGCAGTAAAAAAAGAAACAATCAAAAAAGTAGTGTTGACCGAAGTTAAGAAAACTAAAAAAGCTGAAACTACTGAAGAAGCTCCAGTAAAAAAATCTACTAAAAAACCTACTAAAAAAGCTGAATAATTTAAATAATAATAAATTTTAGAATGCTTATCAATGAACTTACAAAAAGTAAATGACTAACAAGAAAATCTAAAAGAAGAGGTAGATGAAATTCTTCTGGAAGATGAAATTATAGTACTAGATGACTAAAATGACAGTGAGCCAGAACTGGATCAGGAAATCGTGCTGCATGGTTTGAAGGTTGACAAACTCCTTTGAATTTAAGGTTGCCTAAATTAAAGGGATTTAAAAGACCAAAAAATCTTGTGAAAGATTATATTGCTCTAAATCTATGAAGACTTGAAAAAGATTCTAAAATCACTAATAATATGACTATAGATAAAAAACTTTTGAAAGAGTTTAATTATATCAAAAAAGAAGATGCCCTTGTGAAAGTTTTGTGAACTTGAGAATTTTCAAAGAATTTGACATTTACTTGAATGGATGCAGTATCTGAATCAGCTAAACAAAAGATAGAACAGGCATGAGGAAAAATCAATTAAGACTTTATAAAATTAAGAAACTTTAATGACTGAATTTTTTAGATATCTCGGTGATATGTGGGCAAATAAGTCTATAAGAAAGAAAATTTATATCACTTTGGGTATATTGGTTCTTTATAGACTGCTTGTGTTTATACCAGTTCCTTTTGTTGATTTAAAGGCTTTGATAAGTGCTACAAATATTCAAAATTCATGATGATTGGAATACTTTGCAATGCTTCTTTGATGAACTCTGGATCAATTCTCAATAATAGCTGTTTGACTTATTCCATTTATCAATGCATCTATTATCATGCAGCTTTTGACTTCTGTCCTGCCTCAACTTGAGGATCTGCAGGAACAGTGAGAAGTATGAACTATTAAAATTCAGCAGTATACTAGACGGATAACTTTTCCATTAGCATTTTTGCAATCTATCTGAATGGTATATTTTATAAATCATATATTGTGAGGTAGTATAATAAATACAGAAAGTTTTATTACAGTGCTTCTATCAGCGTTTGTATTGACTGTATGAACTGTAATGCTTATGTGGTTCGGTGAACTTATCACAGAAAAATGAATATCAAACTGAACTTCTCTTATAATTTTTGCGAACATAGTTGCCTGAATATCATCAAAAGTATTTACATATACATCTTCTAATTCATGAGCAGATTTGATGGGTATTGTATTGTTCATGATAGTTGTAGTGCTTGTATTGGTAATACTTTCAGTATTGATAATAAAAACAAGAAAGGAAATTCCAATAATACATGCAAGACATGGTAAAGTACAAGAAACTGCAATATTGCCTATACCGTTGAATCCTGTTTGAATGGTGCCAATTATCTTTTCTATAGCATTTGTTACATTCCCATATTTATTGGCACAGGTTGTAACCAAGTATGGAAATAATATCCCATGACGAGTATCTTCTACTAGCGATTGGATATCTCAAAACTTTAATATATACACTCAAACACCATCATTATTAGTTATATTTATATATTTTTGTTTCATAGTATTGTTTACGTTCTTTTATACTCTTATAATGTTTAATCCTGATAAGATGGCTGATAATATCCAGAAAAGATGAGGTTTTATCCCTGGTATCAGACCTTGAGAAGAAACAGCAAAATATATAAATTCTACACTATTGCATCTTTGTTTATGGTGATGAATAGGTCTTTGAATAATATGAATATATTCTTATATACTTTCATATATACCTTTTATAGAAAGTATTACTAGGTCTTTGGGTTCTATCCCTGTAATAGTATCAGGTTCTTGAGTTATTATTATAGTATGAGTGGTGCAGGAACTTGTAAGCAAGATAAACGCAGACCTTGTAATGGCAAAATACGATAGATTCTAATTAAAAATATTTTTAAAAAGACATACCGAAGGTATGTCTTTTTTTGTTTTGATGTAAATTAAATTATTCATTTCGGCAGAGATAAGAGCACTTTATACTATTATAAGCAGTAGTTGAATATGTCCTTCCGTTAGCAAGATTGCAATAAAAAGATCAATTGTCTCAAACGCTGATTTGAGCAGCATAATAACATTTGCTATAATTACTTGGTAAATCCCCTCCACAAAGGCTAGTAGTCCATGTGATATCTTTCCGACCGCCACCTCATCGGCTTGATGAGCTTGAATAACAATTTATAATTGTCAGATCTTTTAGTCATTTTTTGTCTACCAGAGTATTCCATTTCGCAGCAGTTAAAGTTTCTCAATTATTTACATATAGAGCTGTCGGGCTTGAATCAGTCAATCATGGATTGGTTGTCTGCCGAGCTCTTAAAGCAAAATAAGTCATTCCAAGTATTATAACTATTCCGAGTCAGATACTTAAGCCTTGGGTTAAGTTTTTGAAAAATAGTTTCATTTGTGATATTGTTAAATGTAAAAAACATTATCTAGACTATAAACAATAGGGTCTTCCCCAGTTACGGATTAAAATGTTTCAAAATTTTTAATAATTCTTTG
>CALFEN010000094.1 GCA_937950065.1 uncultured bacterium
ACGAGATAAGCTAGTGACTGGAGTTCAGACGTGTGCTCTTCCGATCTCTTCCACTTCAAAAGAATTTCGTTTTTGTAGCACTGTTCAATATCAGGCATGATGAATATGACAAGTAGAACTTTGTGGTATATTGACTAACTTTTTAAATTAAAAATAAAAATAAAATGTATATGCAGAACCTAGAAGAATTTTTTGTTTACGAACCGACCTTCGATGAAAATCCACAATTTTTGGTTGATGAAATAGTAAAACAAGCATCATCTTATCTGCCTACAGATAAAATATTTATAATCCAAAAAGCATATAATTTTGCGTTATCAGCACATAAATGAACTAAAAGACTTTCTTGAGAACCGTACATCGTACACCCTGTCAAAGCTACTCAATTTTTGATGCAAATAAATCCTTGAGTTTCAAGTATTGCAGCATGTATATTACACGATGTAATAGAAGACACAAAATACGAATATGACGATATCAAAAAAGAATTTGGTGAAGAAATAGCTGATCTCTGTGAAGGTATGGTAAAAGTATCTAAAGTCAAATACATAAAAGAAGACAGACAGTTAGAGACTCTAAAAAAAACCTTTTTGGCAATGTGAAAAGATCTTAGGGTAATATTTATAAAATTTGCTGACCGTATACACAACATACAAACCCTAAATTTCCATCCGAACCCTGAAAAAAGAGAAAGGATAGCTGAAGAGACCTTAAAAATCTATGTCCCTATAGCTCAAAGACTATGACTCAATGTCTTTCAAGCATATCTGGAAAATTGAGCATTTAAGATAGTAAATCCCAAGGATTTCAATAAAATAGTAAACTTCACTAAAAAATTCTATGGTTATTGAGAATCAAACATAAATAAATGAGTCAGTATGCTTTATGAATTACTGTCAAAGGAACAATCCGTCAAATTTTTTGAGATAAAGTGAAGACTAAAAAGTCCCTACAGGATTTATAAAAAAATGCAAAAATACCAGACAAACGACGTAAATAAAATTATGGATATACTGGCATACAGAGTACTAACGGATAACATACCTGATTGCTACAATATACTTTGAATATTGCATTCAGAGTTTACACCTATAATAAAAAAAATAAAAGACTATATATCTATCCCAAAAGCTAACTGATATAGAAGCCTCCATACTACAATACTCGGCATGTTCGATTTCCCTATAGAAATACAGATAAGAACCAAGGAGATGGACGAAATCGCGGAATATTGAGTAGCAGCACACTTTTACTACAAAGAGATATGAGATTCCCTGCCTATATCAGAAAAACAAGCTAACTGGATAAAAAAACTGCAGGATCTAGTAAAAGATTTTCAGAACGAACCAAATAAAGAAAAATTTAAAAATAGCCTACAGGTAGAATTCTTGGATAAAAACATATTTGTCTATACTCCGAAATGAGAAGTTAGAGAATTGCCTGCAGGCAGTACGGTTCTTGATTTCGCGTTTAGGATACATTCAGATATATGATTAAGTTTTAAATCCGCGCTCATAAACTGACAGATCGTCCCTATAGATTATAAACTCAAAACCGGCGATATAGTAAAAATCCAAAACTATAAAAACAAATTTATAGCCTCAAAATCATGGTTTGAATATCTACATACTCCATCAGCAAAAGCAAAACTAAATAAATATATCAAACAAATAGAAAAAGAAAAGATATTAAAAGAAGGGACAAACATACTAAACGCTAAATTAAGAGAATTCGACTTATCAGCTTTACATGGCAAAGAGGATAAAATTTCCAAAAAATATAAAGGCGAAGAACTTGAAAATTTGCTTATGAGAATTATCGACAAACAAGTAAATTTTACGAGATTTTTCAAGGATGTATATTGAGATGAATTTATAGATCAAAAAATTAAATCGTCAAGAAATATAAATACGAAAGAACCATTATCTACTGACAAAACATCAAATACTATATTAATCGATTGAGATAAAAGACTTGAATATATATTATGTCCTGAATGCAAACCAAAACCTTGAGATAAAATTATATGAAAAAGCAGTAAAGACGGAATAAAAATCCACAAAATAGATTGTAAGGCTCTGACAAATATATCTTTTGACAAATTAATCAAAGCTCATTGGCAAAGCTATGAAGAACCTATTTATATTTTGAAACTAAAATTAGCATTACTTGATAAACCATGATATCTTTTAAAAATTTTGTCAATCTTTTCTGACCTTAACATAAACATAAAATCAATAAATGTAAACGAAAAAGAAAAAGAAGCGACGCTAGACTTTTTCAATGAAGACTTTGGCATCGTAGAAATAGAACTTTACTTCCCAAATCCCTCAAAAATACAATTTGTATTAAAAGAGTTGAAAAATAATGAAAATTATGTAAAAATAATAGACAAAAAAATTTATTAATTAATCCAAAAACATGCCAGAACAATTAACCTGAAATTTACTCAATACCGAGAGCATAGCAAGCACTACTGTTTCTAGTCCTACAACTGGAAGTATACTTCAAACTGCTACTTCAAACATTTCGAATTCTTTACCTATAGATATAAATTATATAGCACTATGAGTACTTATATTTATTTGGTTGCGGGTAATACTACGAGTAACTAAAGACATCTCCGCCAGAACTTCAAATATATTTTTACAGATATTTAGTATAGCACTAGTAGCAATACTTACACCTATAGTCTGACTTCCTATATACTTTTTGATAAGACCAGTAGCATACAAACATGAAAAGGAATTTTTTAAGAATGCTCTAATATTTAGTTATATAGAATGTAAGGAATGCTGACAGAAGAACGAAAAAAACTTTGGTTATTGTGTGAGTTGCGGAACAAAACTCAAGACGACATGCAAAGAATGTAAAACTTTATATCCTTGGGACTTCCCTTATTGTCCTGAATGCGGAGCTCCAAATTATGATACATTAAAAGAATAAAAAATGTTAATATTAATAACTATTATCTTTATTGTTATTTGAACACTAATAATGGGAGGAGTATACTCTATATTTTCCCCATTTATCAACAATGTAAAGAATATTGCCGATTATAACGTAGCCTACTATGGAGCTATATCCTGAATAGAAAGAGCCGAGCTTGCGTTAAAATATCATTGACCATGATTTGAATGAAGTTGAGGTTATATTTGAGATGCTGCATCAAATCAATGGGGACCAGATGAAGATAAAAAAGCTGGATTAGCGGGCATCAACTTTGGGAAACTAACAAAATCTTCTAATGGCTTTTATCGAGACATCAAATCTAGGACATCATGACTTGTTCCTAAGACTGGTAAATGAAATGTAGACCTTGAATTTCAACTCTCTTCAGATTCTCAAGCTAAAAATTATAACAAGCTTGAACCAAATATGTCTGAACAAATATGACTTGATATAGACGATACTACAACCCCCTGAGATTATTATAAAGGGGGATTTGAAACGACTAGAACTGTCTCCAAAATCGATTTCTACTTTCGTAGAAACCCTTGGATGTTTAATAAATGAATCTGACCGCTTGATATCTATGCCGACTACGATAATGATTATAAACAAAATGATGCTATAACAACGTGGTCTATCATATGAACTGACCTCGATTATGGCTCTTTTAGTATCCAACCATACATTAGAAATAGCTGAACAGCTTCAGCAGCAAACAGATGACACGAAGATAATGATTGAATTATAAGGAAATATGATATAAATGATTCCTACCCTGCGATTTGACATGAAAAAATAACATTTGAAAACTGACAAAATCCTTATAGTGAAGGAACTATTAGCTCATGACAAAATATGATACCAGCTATATCATGACTTGTCTGAAAAAGCTTCAAGGACATATTCCAGGATGGAAATATAAAATGAATGTCTTTGAAATTCTCATTGGTTAACATGATGACAACTACTAATTGAGTATATCCATTTTTGGAGTACAAAATAGATGCTGGAACAGCTCAAATAGCAGATAGATTTTTTCATATACAATGAGTCGGCAGGGTGTGAGACTATGAAGTTGTGATAAACATTGAAAAACCTACTTATGATACAACTACAAATAGTGAATTTGTTATCTATTTCTAATTCTTATTATATTTAATTTCTACAATAAAAAAACCTCGCAATTTCCTCAAAACTGCTACACAAAGATTTACACTATCTACAAGGGTTGTGCACAGAATACTGAAACTGGCAAGAACAATAGCAGATATAAATTGTGATGAAAATATGTGAATAGACCATATTACCGAAGCTGTGCAGTATAGATCCAAAAATATGTTTATTTCGCAGGAATAAATCCATAATGCGGACTTATAACATTTCGTACATGAAAAAAACAAATAAAGATAACTCCCACAATCTGTATAAACAAAGATTGTGCAAAAAACTACAAAAAAATTTATTAATTATAAGCGTAAGTTTACTCCCGTTTTTTTTGTTGTATGTAGGATACTGTCTTATTTTTACTCCGATATGGTATATCAAACTAATCTTTCTTTGAGATTATTTTATCTACAAAGATGATTATCATTATATAATAGATTTTTTGGGGAGAAATAAATATATAACAGAGCTATCCCCTGACTGTATAACTTTTGAAAAAAAATCAATAAAATGCTATAGCTACGAAAATTTTTTGAAATCGAAAGATACGAAATCTTGAGAAAATATCACGTATTGCGGCAGTCAATTTGATAAAATTTTAAAAACTACAAAAAAATTAAATATTTCAGTTTCCCGTTTTGAAGAAGCAAGAATCTTTTTAGATCCATTGGATAAATGAGCAAAAACTTTTGGAGAATATATATATTGTCCTGAATGATGCAACGGATTTGATGGAAGACTACTAACACTGGAAAGTGGTAAGTTGATAGTAAATTATATAGATCCCTATTAAAAAACTAAATTAAATATAATTTAAAACTTTTTTTACTTATCAAAAACAATACAGTATTACCATTTCGCAAGCTATGAAAATACTTCTCCACTTATTTTATGCATAAACAAAATCGGGGCACAAGTTAAATATAGAAACAGACAATCAGGACAGGCAACGCCTGTTTTTTTAATAATACAAAATATTTACAAGGGAAAAAAATAAAAGTGAAAGACTCAATGTGTCCGGACAATGTCCGGCAGGCAATGCCTGTTATTCTACAGGATCGTCTTTGATATCAAACAAGAATATAGGCAGCGCTATCAGCGTCAAAGTAGCTGAAAATGAAAGTCCCCAAATCAACGCTCGTGAAAGACCACTCCATACAGGATCTGTCAAAATCATCATAGCAGAAAGTATTGCTGTTAGTGATGTAAGAAATATAGGTCTAAGTCTTGTAATTCAAGCTTTCAAAAGTGCCTGCCTTTTATCTAGTTTCTCCTTATTTCTGAGCTGGACATAATATTCTATAAGAATTATTCAGTTTCATATAACTATTCAGGATAGCGCTATAATTCATATCAGAGACGTAGAACTAAGGTATTCATTGTTTAACTTATAAAGCAGACTAAATCAAGGAACTATTCCAAAAAATCCCAGTAAAAATGCAAGCATTATCACGCCTGTTATTTTAAAATTTTTGAAATAAGCTGCTACAAGGAAAAACAGCATAATAAGTGTAAGACTCAAGGCTTCAAAAAGATCTCTAAAGCTGTCTACAGTCAATTTCCGCTCACCGCCAAAAGTAATTTTATATTCATTTCAAAGATTATCCTGAACCCTAGCTCCATAAAAATCTATATAAGTAAGTTTGTATTTCCCTTCCCAAAATTCCGGAGACATAAATCTTTTCATGATATTAGCTACAGGATAAATAACTCATCAGTCTCATATTTCTCCATAAAGATTTATAGTGGGATCTCTGTCTTCTGAATAATATCTGTTGTCTGCCTGAGTTTTTACTATTTTGGCAATCTCTGAAAGATAAACTTTTTTCCCAAGTTTATTTGTAAAATTTATCCTATCCAGAATATCATAAGCGTCTTTATCTTCATCTCTAAATCCAAGAAAAATATTATAAGCAATCTTGGATCATGGTGTATGAAATACGTCTACATTAGTTCATTCAAAAACTATTCATATAGTATTTGCTATTTGCTCGGCATCCAAACCAAGCCTTGTAATCATTTCCTGATCCAGCTTGATATTGTATGCAGACTGATATTTGGATACATCATCATAATAATCCACTACATTGTGATAAGATATTATAGGATATATTTTCTGTTTTAATCGTAGGGCAAAATTTTTATTTGATTCGTAATTTTCATTAGATATTTTTACCAAAAATGTAGCTTTCATAGGCGGTCCAGGAGGTTCCTCCAAAAACTGAAATTTAGCATCAGGATATTTTTTTTCAAACTCTTTCTGGAACTTTTCTCTAAACTGTATGGTAAACTGTTCACTGGTAATTTTCCTCTCTTCATTTGACAAGAGGTTTATCCTCATAGAAATATTATTTTCTCCAATCCTGGAGTAGCTGCCACGCAATGTATTGGCAAAATCCAAAGTCGGAGCTATTCATACTCGGTATGAAATATCTTTGATATTTTCTCTCAAATCATCTTTACTGCTTTTTGGGGACATATAATCATTTACTTCCTCTGCAAGAGACATCGTCCTTTGGGAAGACCAATTTCTCGGTGCATCTATCCAAAGAAAAATTTGTTCTTTATTTGACTTTGGCAGCATTCTCATTCTGAGAAATTCGTAATAATAAGGGAAAGTCATCAGAAATAAAAGCAGTCCCCAAAAACATATTTTAAAAAGTATCCTAAGCCATTTGTGATTGAAAAACATATTCAAAAATCCTTTGTAGCTCCTATTAAAAAAACTATTTTCAGGATTTTTATGTTTCTTGTGGTCTTCAGGTTTTTTGATAATTTCTCACTTGAATTTATGCTTGGCAAAAAGATAAGACATAAAAGGATTTACAGCAAAAGCTATAAATATTGATATTGTAAGTCATATTATAGCATATTTTGGTATAGGTCTAACATACTGACCTGTCAGTCAGGTTACGAAAAATATTCATATAAAAGCAAGTATCTTGGTGATAGTAGATAATAACGCTGCAAAACCTATTTCATCTACAGATGTTTTTATAATATCCATAATTTTTTTTCAGGCATTCTTGGGATCTTCCAGATGTCTGGAAATATTTTCTATCACTATGATAGAGTCATCTACTATCATTCACAGTATCAGTATCAGAGCAAAAAGAGTAATCCTGTTAATATTATCATTGATCAAAAGTGCCACTACAAAAGTCAGCAGTAAAATAAGAGGTATTGCTAGTGATGCACTGAATGCGTCTTTTAGTCATAAAAACAAAGCTAATACCACAAACAATATTCATATACATTTCACAAGCTCTATAAGAAGATCATTCGTAGCTGTGTCCGCCACTACTCATTCATTCTGGACTTCCATAAGGTTATAACCTGCAGGTAATGTTTTTTTGATTTCATCAAGTTTTTTGACAATATCATTTACCACTGTTACACTGTTAGCTGTTTTGGATTTGGCTATTCATATATATACAGCCTTACCGCTGCCAGTGCCAAAATTCACAAAAGTGGAATATTTTTTTTTGGAAATTCACTGATATATAGTAGCTACGTCATTGAGATATACAGCACTTCCACTGTAGTATCCTACGACTATATTTGAAATCCTGTCTACATCATTGAGATTAGCGTCTATTGTGATAGGATTATTTATTTGATCTATCACAAAATTTCATCATGGACTCACATTGTTGTTTTTTTGTATTGCCTGATAGACATTAATAGTGTCTATATTTTTGGCTTCAAGCTTATCAAAATCAAGTCTCACATTTATATTATCGTCCTGTCAGCCTACCAGATAAAAATCTGTTGTATTGGCTACATATTTTAGCTCATCTATCATATCCACTCAAATCTTCTTGAGATCTATCTCTGTCTGGTCATTATTACCGGACAAAGAATTTTCTTTGTATATAGCAAAAGTATAGATAGGAATATCCTGCAAATCTATAGACTTGATAGTGGGTGCTGACACCGAAGAAGGCAGAAAACTTAAATCACTGAGTTTATTGTAAAGTCTGGTAGTAGCTTTTTCTTTATCAGTTCAGACCTTATATGATACAGATATAAATCAGTAATTTTTGTCAGCTATAGAATAAATATGCTCCATATCTTCTATTTCATAAAGTTTATTTTCCATAGGCTTGATCACGTATTCTTTGACTTCGTCGCTACTATAACCGTAAGCTGGTATATATATACTAAAGGCTGGTGCAGTAATATCAGGATTATACTGTTTTGGGAGGAGAAACCAGGCCGCTACTCAACCTATGATACATACAAGTATAAATATAAAAGTTATTTTTCAGTTTTTTATCCAAAAATTTGCAAATTTTGAAAACATTTTTATTTATTATTAAGGTAAAACTATAGTATCTCCCAAAAGTATATCACCAGATACACTGCAGAAATCACTAAAACAGCTGCTAACTTTTATTTTAGTTTCTACACTTTTATTATCTTTTTGCTTGATAATATAAGCATCTCAATATTTGTATTTGATATAATTATATGGCACTGCCAGAGATTTTTTGATTTCTCACGGTATTCATATATTTGCATACATACCAAGTTTTACATTTTTATCAGGGTTTAGTATTTTTATTTCTATAGGAATCTTTTTGGAATATACATCAGCCGTTACTCAAATATAATTTACCACTCCACTATATATCTTATCTATCCCATCAAATTTAATTTCCACACTGGCTCATACAGGTACTGATGAAAGTTTGGTCTCTGGCACATAAAATTTTATCTTATAAGTATTTGTTGTCGCTAAAACTATCACTGGATAACCGGCTCATACTACCTGTCATACTTCTACAGGCTTTTCTACTACAATACCATCAAAAGG
>CALFEN010000095.1 GCA_937950065.1 uncultured bacterium
GAACCGGCAGAATGATGAGATAAACCGGCAGAATGATGAGATAAACCAGCAGAATGATGAGATGGTAAACCAACAGCACAAAGTTGATGACCTGCATATAGAGCAGACGTTACACCTCCTTCAAAAGAATGAGATAGTGCAGAAGCTCCTTCAACACCACCAACATACGACAGTAGAACTGCATAAAATAAAGAACCTACTTATTATAGTAGGTTTTTTTTATCCATAAAAGAGATAATAACAACTTGAAATTTATTTATTTTTTTATATAATAGTCAGATATTTTATTTAATTAAGATAAATAATGCAGGATTTTATAAAGAAATTGGAAAAAAATGAATTTCAGGTAGAAATGTTGGTAGACGGGAAAATATTTGATGAAGATGTAATACTAAAAGCAGCTTATGAATTAGTAAATGATGTATATATGTTTTTTAAAACTCAATGAAACGATGTTATTGTGCAATTTAAGTTAAAAAATGATAAAAAAAATTTAGAAGATATTGTAAATTCTTTTGGGGAAGAATTGGTATATCATAGGTTGAGGAAGGATATAGACAAAAAAACATGATCTGTAAGAAAGAAAATAGTAGAAACTGCTTTGTGATATGGTCTTACTCTAGAAGAGATTAAAGAGGATATATACAATTTTTCAACTCCTTACGAAGATGAACAATCAGCATCTGAAGCTTCTGAAAGAAACGTAGAAGACATTATTGCAGATATAGAAAATGATCCTGAATTTGCAGACGATAAGGACGAAATTATAAATATACTAAAGGAAATTAAATCATAAATCTTTATTTATAATAAAAAAGATGGAATTATTTAAATTAAAAAATAAAAATATTTTACCTTTTAGATTCAAAAAGCTCAAAAGTTGAAAAATGTTTTTATCAAATGATTTTGGTAAGCGGCTACTTTTAGATGAAGAATATTTTAGAGCCTTTATAGAAGATGGAGAACTTCCTTTGGAATTAAAGGATTTATTAATTGCAAAATATTTTTTGTTGCCTGATGGTGTAGAAATCAATAAAGAAATTATTAGAGGTTTTGGATACAAATGGCTTGTGAGAAATTCTTACCTGATAAAATGACCTTCATTACATATTATAGTTGTTACTCTCTATTGTAATCACGCTTGTAAATATTGTCATGCTAGTGCAAAAACAAACAATCCTGATAAATATCATATGACTCAAGAAATTGCTAAAAAAACAGTAGATGTGATATTCCAGACAACAAACGGAGATATAGGCATAGAATTTCAGTGAGGAGAACCTTTGGCAAATTGGCCTGTAGTAAAATATATAATAGAATATGCAAGGGAAAAGAATAAAGAATATGATCTTAAATTAAATTTTTCTATAGTTACAAATTTATCTCTTATGGACGATGAAAAATTAGAATTTTTATTGGCAGAGGATATTTCTATTTGTACATCATTGGACTGACCAAAAGCTCTACACGATGAAAATAGGAAATTTGTGTGATGAAAAAGCGGTTTTGATTTGGTAGAATTTTGGATCAGGAAGATAAATAATATATACAGAGAAAGAAGTTTCCAAAAAATTGTTTGAGCTGTAGCTACAGCTACCAGAGATTCATTTAATTATACAAAAGAGATTGTTGATACATATATTGATTTGTGATTTGAAAATATTTTTATGAGACCTCTGAATCCTTTTGGTATAGCTCTCAAATTGTGGGATAAAATATGATATACTTCACAGGAATATATAGATTTTTACAACGATATGCTCAACTATATCAGACAGAAAGTATCAGAATGAACAAGATTTTATGAGACATATGAAAGGATATGTAAATGAAATCTAGATGGTTTTGAAAAATTTAATTTTATGGAAGAAAGAAGTCCTTGCGGAGCCGTGCTCGGTCAGGTAGCTTACAATTGGGATGGAAAGATATACACTTGTGATGAGGGAAGGATGTTTGGAACAATGTGAGACGATAATTTCAAAGTCGGAGATATAGACCTTGATAAACCGGCTGATCAGATATATAAGGAGATGATCTTAAATAAAACTACAAATATATTGGCAAACGCCACAACTATTGATTATCTGCCATGATATGAGACAAATCCTTTGAGTAATTATATATGAGTATGTCCTATTTATAGTTATGGACAAAGTTGAAATATTGTAAGCAAATATAAAAAAGAACAAAGGTTTAGACAACAGGAAGCTACCTTTGATAAAATTTTTGATGATTTTTTGGAAGATTCCAAACAGGCAGCTGAAATACAGGATTCAGAAAAAACAATATCTGAAAAATAAAAATGTTTATTGCTTCTTTGGAGCAAAGAAATCGTTGATATGTTGGATAGTTATTTCTCACGATATTAATTGTTCAGTAGATACTTCAAAAGTTTTTCATCTAAAATCTAGATAAAACATTTTTTCATCTTCATCATAAGATATATTATCTAACTTCATAATAGGTAATATATTTTTTTTGGTATTTATATCATAAACTCACCAATTACCTATTTCTCCAACTTTAAACAATCATTCTCACATATACTCTAGACTATGGAATTTTCATAAAGGGATAATAAATTTTTGTGTTTGAGTATCTACTACTCAAACATAAGATCCTTTGTATGCAATACTTACTGTATCTGTGAGACTCTGCAGTCTATCTAATCATAAAATTTCTAATAACTGCTCTTGTTTTGTCTTTTTTTCAGCGCCACATCTATAAGTGTCTCATCACTTAAAGATTGTTTCGGGCAGCTGTCTTGCTGTACTATTAGTTTTACTTGCTTGTCTTGCTGTATTAGACATTTTTTATTTTTATTATTTAAAGATAAATTATTATATCCAAGATTTTTGCCAAAATCAAGGGTTTATTTAAGATTTTTGTCGCAACGTGATTTGTACTTGCAACGCAATATGTATTTATTTAGAGCATTTTCAAAATAAATACTGGAAATAGATAATAAAAAAGACACAATATGGGTCGCAACCGGACTTATATTATCTACCTGACAGATGGAACAGTACAATCTCTGAATCGCTGCCCAGCCTCATAGGTGGTCACCAGGTTCAAGCTCCAGAACTTACGTATAGATACATTCATCATATATTATAAAGTCAGTATATATATTTAAATCATAATCTTACAAAAAGATTAAAAGGGAAAACCTGCCCATTGTGGGTATGTCAGGCAAGCTGTAAATCTATTCAGTATTTTTGGGATACTGCAGGTCAGATTGGTTCGTGCAAGACCAATATAGAAGGTAAATTTGAGTCTATTTTTATATTTTTCAGTAAGTCGTTTAATTTATCCTGACTGGATTTGTTGTCTATTGATTCTAGATCCTGCAGTCATATTATTTGTAGCCCGCTAAAATTGAGAGTTTGGTTTTCAAGGATATTGAGATTGGCTCATTTTAATATCTTATTTACTCTCTCTTTACCAAAATACCTTTCGTGGTTGCCATACGTGAATATGACAGGGGCTTTGATATCTTTTAGGCTGCTAAAATCTTCATCTGAAAAATGTCATATATGTACAAGATCTCCGTTTATTATTACGAGATCTCCAGATAATTCATTTACTTTATTTATTATTTTTTTTAGATAGCTGATACTATTTATAGTATCTATATGTATATCCGAAAGATAAACTATTTTAATATTGTTTTTTAGCTTTGAGAGGCTAAGATTTATATTTCTGACTCTGATAAAATCAGCGTTTATGATAGCGTATATACATACAAGTATTATGACTATTATGACAACAATACCAACCTTTGGGGTAAGTAGATTATAATTAAAGAATTTTCTAGAAATAAGATTTGATAAATCAAAAATTAGAAATCAAACTATTGCTACTCCTATACTACCAAGCCATATAAATGCAATCAAAAAAAACGTTTTGGAAAAAAAATTATTAAAACAATTAATAGAAAGGCAGCTAACGGAAAAAATATAAAAAGGAAGATTGATATAATCAATGAAATCGCAATATTTTTGTGTCACCAAAAACTAGATATTCTAGATACTATATAAAAACAACAAAAAAAATAAATTCATATGCTGAGAAGAGATATCAGACTTTTTATAATCATTATTTCTATTTATAAAAATAAATTTGGACTTTTATCAAAAGATATAATTAGTAAGTTTATACAGATTATCAATCTTCTTCACAGCGAGCAAGGATAGTAAATATAAGTTCAACGGTATTATATATATCTTTTTTTGTTTTTCAATATCTTGCAATATTTTTTTGTTTTGTTAAATTTGTTTTTTATTATAGATCTCTTATAAAAAAATCTATAATAAAATGTTGACAAAAAAATATGTTTTGATTATAATTTATTCATAAAAATTTTTTTATAAACATTAATAGAAGATAGAAATGTTGGAGCAAACAGTAGAAAAAAAATATAAAATCCTAATAGTAGATGATGAAGAAATGTTGAATAATATGTATGAATTCAAATTTCAACAAGAATGATTTGACGTAGAAGTAGCCAAAGACTGAATAGAAGCTTACGCATCTATTCATGGGTTCCAGCCGGATATAGTTTTATTGGATATAATGATGCCAAATATGGACTGATTCGAAACTCTTAAACTTTTTAAACAAGAACCTTTTTTAAATTCAAAAGTTATTGTATTGTCGAATTTAAGCGATCCAAAATATATACAGTTAGCTAGAGATATGTGAGCGGATGATTTTATAGTAAAAGCAAATTCAAAGCCTCAAGATATTGTGGATAGAGTAAAAATACTCCTAACAGTAAGAAATTAAATTTATATTAGAAAATATTTAAAAATATGGCATAAAACCATATTTTTTCGTTTAAAAAATTTTAATAGTCTTTTTTTGACATTTAACGAAGAATGATTATAATTATATCAATGTTTTAATTTTTAAATAAAAAAAAATGCAAACTCCTGAAACAAACATTCCTGATCGTTCATTGGACACTTTAGACTCTACTACTTGAGCGACTCCGGAGACAAAAAAATGACAAACATTTGATCCTGAAAAGAGTAGGGGAATGGTAGATATGCTCAAAATTAATGAATTTATATCTGAATTGGAAGAAGCTGCTGGTCAAGAGCAAGACCAATCAAAAGAAGAAAAAGATAAAGATTATAAAAACGCTTCTGAAAAAAGAAGTGCTGATTTAAAGAAATTTGCTGATGCTATCAAAGAAACTAGAGACATAAATACAAAAGTGGAATGAACTTGATGAGGAAATATATTATCATATCTTATAAATCAATCTCCAAATTTTGATTATTTATTGGACAAGGCATTGCAAATGTCAAGTTTAGATATAAACGAATCGGATTCTGTATGAGAAACTCCTCTTACTCAATGTATTCATACTTCAGGATTTGAAACAGCTACAGCAGACATAGATATTCCTACTATGGAGAAACTATTGAAACACAAAAATATTAATGTAAATATTAAAAATAAAAATTGAGAGACAGCGTTAACAAAAATAATAAGTTTTTTGACAAATGACAATGTATGATGAGCAGAAGATACGAGAGAACAATGTTTGGAGGCAATGGAAATGATAGTATCTCATTCAACTATTGATAGAGAGGCAGCAAAAGAATATGATATGTTAGCAGTAGCATCTGACAGGAACCCTCAAAATAAAGAATATATAAAAAGAGCTATGAAAATTTTGAGTGATAAACTCTGTGTAGCTCCACAACCAAATTTGGAGCCTAAACAGGGTTCTGGTGTTGGCGACGAATCTGATAATAATAAATAAGTTTTAGTATTATATTTTGATAAATAAAAGATATGAAAGCTTAAATTCTTTCGTATTTTTTATTTATATTTTATATTTGTAATAATTTTGTATAATTTTGTGAAATTTTACAAAAAATTGTCTGTTTTATATTTTACAAAAGTTTTTATCTAATAAAAAGTATATAAAATGAAAAAAACATTATTAATTATTTTATCGTTAATAGGTTTGGGATTAACCTTTGCGTTTGCAGACGATGCAACAGTAACTACTTGAGATAGTGCAGATACAACTACAGTAGAAGCTACAGCAACAACTTGAGATTCTACTACCTATGATGATGCAGATGGAAATCATGATGGTAAAGTAGATGATTTTGAAAATTGTTTGTTTGTAGAAAAGAAAACCAAAAGAGAATGTGCAAAATATCTTTCTTGAATGGCTTTTAGCGGTGTATCATTTGGATCATGAGTAAGATCTCATTTTGGATCTTGAATGATGTTTAGTGGAGTAAGGATGTGATCATGAGAATTTTTCTCTGGAGACAGACGTCACTTTGGATCTGGTACGATGTTTAGTGGAAATACAATGGGTACATGAATGAGACAAAATCTTGGATCAGGAATGCAGATGTTTAGCGGAGCAAGACAAAATATCAAAAACGATAGACAGGAGATTTGGTCAAATTGGGCAGAATTCCATTCAAATTGGTGATTTATAGGACAATACCTAAAATCAGATATTACCAGCGGTGAAAAGGCTGAAGTAAAAAATTTGATAGATACACACGCAAAAGAAGTTAGAGAATTGGTAAAAGCTGAAAGAGAAAAGATAAAAGCAGCTACATGATCTCTAGATTTGTCAGGATATACTAGTGAATTAGAAGAAAGCATCAAGGCACTTCAATCTGAATACGTAGAAAAATTGTTACCTTATATTGACCCTGCAAAACAAGAAGAATTTAAACAGTTTATAGAAGCTAGAGCTGCTACAGTTCAGGAAAATACAGAGTACAGAAAAGATATATTAAAAAATACTAAAAAAGTTTACAAATATTTATCTGAAAAAATCAGAACCAATTTTTTGGAAAAAGTATCAAAATTATCTGACGAACAGCTTCAAAAAATAATAGATAAAGCTGATAAAATGATTGCTTCAACACAAGAAAATAGTTCATTGTCAGACGCACAAAAAACTAAAATTATTGGTATATTGGAAGAAGTAAAATCTTTATTGCAAGATCAGTTATCTTCTGGTGAAGAGGATTCTGAACAACAATCAATACTTGATGAAGTTTCAAATACTGAAGAATAATAGAAATTTAAAAGTATTATCTAAAAAATTCTCTCTTTAACGGAGAGTTTTTTTATTATAGAATTTTTGCTTGATTTGAGAAAAACTTTGGATATAAAATATTTTATTTTATTATTAAATTTTTTAAAGATGAAAAAATTTATCTTATTAATTTTGGTCTTTTTAAGTTTTACAGGAGTGACTTTGTGAGATGCTCAGACAGATAAAATCGCTAATGTTACACAGATTATAGAAAGTAAGATAGATCAAAAATGAGATTCTTATGCTCAAAAGGTTTTGAATGTAATAGAGAACTACCGAACAAAATATAAAGATGACAGTGAAAAAATAAATCTTATAAACGATTTGGAATACAGACTTATCAAAGATAAAAAAATAAAACCTGTAAAATATGCTGTAGCAAATTATTATACTCCTATTTTTTATAGTTATGGATTAAAAAATATATTTGGCTGAACTGGAGAAAGTACTCTAAAACTTGATGACAATAATCAGATAGACGAAGTGGAAACTATAGCTCTTACAGGTAGTGTATTTGAAATTTATGCTGAAATAAAAGATTGAGATAACACTATATACAAAGTTTATAATAGAGATTATGATTATGCTACTACAAACGGTTATTATATAGATTCAAGGTTTGTTGCACTGACATGAGTAATTCCTGAAACTGTAGCAAAAATTCTTCCTGAAAAACAAACCATTATAGAAAGAGTAAAAATAATAGAATGATCACAATATGTCCGGTGATGAGACGCTCCATATGGGGTCTCTCAACTTATGGATTTTTATCCTCCAAAATCAAACGTATCTGATGAAATAAAATCAAAGTGGATATTAAAATGAGTAGATTGTTCATGATTGTTGTATTATGCAACAAATGGTTATACTCCTAGAAATACAAGTAGTCTTGTGAATTATGGAACTTGAATAGAAATACAATGATTAAACGCTGATGCTATTATAAACAAACTTGAACCTCTTGATCTGATAGTCCGGAGATGACATATGATCTTGGTCTTGGATAAGAATACTGTAATACAATCTGTATACCAACTACAACTTACAGGGTTAAACGCTGAAAGTGGAGTGGTGATAAATAATTCAAAAGATGTATTGTCCCGGGTAATGGATAATAGAACCGCAGTAAATAATTATGATGATCTTAGTTTTGCAGATGTAAAAAAATTCGTAG
>CALFEN010000096.1 GCA_937950065.1 uncultured bacterium
ACACCAAATGCATATTCTCAAGGGACTCTAGGTATAGAAAATATTCAGTAAGGGATATTGTAAGGAGTTATCTTTACTTCAAGCAGTCTATCTGGATTGTCTGTCTGATAATAATACCACACATAATGAGATACAAAACCATCAGGGTCTTTGACACCATTTGCACTTACCTTCACTATCAATGGATCGTATTCCACGCTAAACATGCTTTTGGATTTTTGTGTTTGATTAAATCAAATTCATGTTTCATTTCCATATTGAGGGAAAGTTAATAATACAGTTCATATTGTAGGTTTTGCATTTTTTACTTTAAATCGTACTCTCTCTTTGGCTGTTTTAGAATTCGCTGTATCTTCTATAGATATATCTATATATTGACATCCAACTTCCGAAAAATTATAATTAAGAGGATTCCTTGTTAATATTTCATCATTTTGAGGATTATAATATATTTTTAATCAACTTCTCTCTCATTTTGAATTAACAGAAACTGAACCATCCAATACAAAATCAACTTTCCTGTCTATTCCGTAAGATTTTACATCTTTCTTTTTTCATCATTCTTCAATCACGCATATATCATCAGGGGTAGCAATAACGTCTGTAGATGATTTTACCAGATATCATACTATAGGAGATCATTTTTCACCTATATAGACATTGGAATATACTTCATTCTCATCGTTACCTGATGGTGTTTTTACTTTAAGCTTTACAGTGTAGACTCACACTTTTTTGTAAATATGACTAACTTTTCATACTGATGTATTTGCTTTTGTCCCATCACCAAAATCCCATTCATAATATGATATTGTTTTATTACTCTTAACAGAGAATGTTATAGAATCTCACCAGATAGCAGTTACTTTGTCAGCAGTAAGTTCAGGTCTGAGTGCTGATTTTATCTCTATATTTTTGACGATTTCTGTAATCTTACCAAAAGAATCTGTGACTTCTAGACTAACTTTATAAGTTCATTTTTGATTGAAAGAGACATATATTTTTTTCCCATCATCTATATTTTTATCTATCACCACATTTCCAGCATCTGAAAACTTCCAACTGTACTTTATATTATCCATGCCGTTCATCTGATCTACATCAAAACTAGAACTTGCATCCAAAATATATTGTGAAGGATTTTTCCGTCTATAAAGACCTGTTTTTGTAAATTGTGCAACAGGAGCTGTGGAATCCACATAAAATTTTACATCATCATCACTACTCACTCCTATTTCATCTATAACTGTAAGCTTGACACTATATGTTCAGGGTTTCAAAAATTCTCTTTTAAAACCTTTTGACTCATAATTATCTATTATCTTCCCATCAGGATCATAAATTGTCCATTTATAAGTTTTTATCTTTGATTGCACCGAATAAGAAGGAGATGCATCAAAATCGTATTTTGAAGAAGTATTTCATTCTTCTGGAGAAAACTTAATAGTAGCTACTGGATCAGAAACTCTAAAAAGATATTTTTCCCTAATTTCGTTTCATTCATTATCCTGCACTATCAGAGACAAATTATATTCTCATTTCGCAGTCAAAGATAAAGTAAAAGATCTAGGTGTTCAGTCTCACTTCTTGATATATGAAAATCAATTATCAACTCATTTTATCTCCCATCTGTGAGACAATATTTTTCTTCATCAAGTTGGATTAGTTCCTGAACCATCTATCAATACTCATTTTTTTGCCTGTTCAGTTCATAATTTCACTTCATAATCTGTATCCAATTTTTTTCATCATATATATACAGATAGTATAGCTGATTTTGGTTCTACATTTACTGTAATAGTTTCTTCCCCGTCAAATATTCATGAATCTTTTGACATGGCACTTCTCACTGTCAAATGTACTTTATAATTTCATGACTGTGTAAAAGTATAATTTACTACAGCTCACTGCCCTATTTTCCTGTCCACACCATTTGCATCTTTAAAATACCAATAATAATTACTTTCAGGTATTGTCTCATTAGCAGGATCTTCACTTCATCTACCATCAAATGTAACAGTAAGAGGAGCAGAACCACTTTTAGGCTTGGCAGATATTACAGCTTTCACTGTATAAAGCCTTTTTATATCTTGGATAATACTGTTTACAGGATCAAAACAACGATCTTCAAAATCTAAATATCTGTCATAAGTATATTTAGAAGCAAGACTTTGTGTCGTTAATAAACATTGTTTATAGATAATCTTGTAATCCGGCTTTTGAGGGAAATACGGAAATACTTTTTGGAAATCCGAATTCAACTGCGAAAACATACTAGAAGGAATATTTTCTCATGTATTTTTGTAAGCTTTTATATTACTCATATTATCTATTATACTGTCCCACGATGTTTGGATTTGATAATTTGGATAATAGTCTGACGATAAGGCAAAAGTAAAATTACCTATAGACAACAGTCACAACAGCAATAGTATTCTTTTTATGAGTTTAATCATTAGTATTAATTGTGATTATTTAAACTTTTTATAAAACTT
>CALFEN010000097.1 GCA_937950065.1 uncultured bacterium
CCATTTTGATGGTGAATTTATTTGAAATCGGCACTGCTCCATATCTATCAACAAAAAGGTCATTGACAGTCCTTGGGTCTTCGTCCATCTCTTTCTGAATTTTTTCATGTTCAGCTTGATTTTTGGCAAGTCTGATAGCTCATACCAAACAAGAGTTTACGCACCTTCCACAGTTCGTGCACAAATCAGGGTTTATTGCAATACTTTGTTTTTCCTCATCAAAATAGAAAGCTTTCATAGGACAAGACTTTACTCAATTGCAATCAGGAGAATTATCACAAATTTTGAAATTTATAAGTATAGACATTCAATATTAATTAAAAAATATTTCTTTTTCTTTTCACGTTTTGATATTTTTTATAAAATAACTAAAATTACCTTTACTACGGATAGCATAATAAATTACATCATCAGATATAAATCAATAAACAATCCAATAGGGATCTCTATCTATATCTGATATCTTAGAACCAGATAGGTCATAAGCCATCAAACCTCGCTTAGCATTATTATCATCACTTAAAAATTTATCGTTCAGAGATGTCTGGAAAAAAGTATAACGATTTGAAACTTTTGCCAAAGAATATGAATTCATACCAAAGAATCCTGACAAAATAGTGGATTCTTTATTTTCCAAATTTTTGATAATCATAGTATCCATATTCCATGTATCAAGTCATGTAAGATAAGTTATAGTTTTTCAATCAGGGGAAATCCCAGCAAAACATTCTCAGTCACTCAACAATTGTACAATTTCTTTAGTATCAATATCAATACTCTGTAAATTAACATCATAACAATGCTCACCAGCTCATCAACAGCTTGCTGTCTTTTTATTTATAAAAATCTTATCTCATACAATTGATGATATTTTCCAAAAATAATTTCGATTTTCGCTAGATTTTATATTCAGTTCTTTGATTAATTTTTTATCTTTACCGTCTATAGATGAAATGTAAAGTCTGGAAATAGAATATCAAGTATGATTACAAATATCTTTTGTCATCGCTCAGGTTTCAGTGAAATATTTTACTTCTATCCAAGAAATTTTTTGTCAATCATCTGATATCT